>JAJFTX010000215.1 GCA_021372715.1 Methanobacterium sp.
GTTCAGATCTCAGCGGGGATTACTATAATTATTTTATAACCACAGATCTAACCCACAATAACCAAGGGGCTGATACTTCATCAAATGGAAACATACCAGATGACATACCCATATATTTCAAAACAAGCAGTGGAACTATAAATAACTCAGCTCCAACTAAAAAAGGAAAAGCCGAAGTTAAGATAATCGGCAACTCTACGGGCACAGCTATTGTTAGAGCAACTCTCTATAATCTGACAGTTTCTCATCAATTGAATATAACTCGCGTGAATTTACTCGGAGTATACAATACAAGAACCAATAAAAGTTTTGTAACTATACAAGAGGCTATAGACGATATTGACACCATAAACGGAGATACTATAACCCTTGCAGAAGGAACTTACACAGAAAACATTATAATAAATAAAAAACTCATTATTCAACCATTTAATGGTTCAGATGTAACTATCCAGGCAGGAAATTCAGATAAAAGTGTTTTTGTCATAGATAGCGATGGTAGCGGGACAACTATTCAAAATTTAAAAATTATAGGCTCTAATGATTCATATGGTATCGCTCTAAGCCATGCTTATAATACAAACCTTAATAATAATATAATATTAAATAGTAGTAAAGGAATATATTTATATTTATCAGGTAATAACATTATAAACAACAACATCATAGAAGACAACTATTATGGAATAGCACTCTATAAATCAACTGTTAATACAATAACAGGAAATATATTAGAAAAAAATGAAACCAGCATATATCTATATGATTCAAATTATAATCAAATAAAAGACTGCACTGTTAAAGAAAATTGGTATGGAATAAATCTTTATCACTCCAACAACAACGAACTAATTAATAATGAACTTGAAACTAATTGGGTGGGCATCTACCTCCATGATACTAACAATAACAGCATAATTGAAAATGATATTACCAATAATGGCGCCGGAATCACTTATCATGACTCTATAGGTACCATTTTATCCGAAAATAGTTTCAAGGATAACTGGCTTGCAGATACATCATCAATAGACTCCGGCGAAATGGTTATGGCCACTACCATATACTCCTGCGGACCTGCAGCCCTGGCCACAATCCTGAAAAGCCTAGGAATATTTACCACTGAAGCGGAAATAGCCAGATTAGCAAGTACAGATGAAACAGGAACCAGTTTATATGGATTAAAAATAGCAGCTCAATCCAAGGGTCTTACAGCTTTCGGAGGTTGGTTAACTACAGATCAACTTGAAAAAAACTTCATAGTTGTATTATCCATTAATGGTCGAAATCATATAGAAGTAGTACAAAATATAACTGAAAACACCATTACTCTGTTCGATCCTAACCTAGGTATAATCGAAATGAGTAGGGATAAATTCAACGAACTATATACAGGTATAGCGCTAGTCATAAATGACAGTTTACCATCAGGAACCGTACAATTAACCAATGAAGAAATGCGAAACATCAAAGCCATGTGGCATTATGAAACAATCGCGCATTCTTACTACGTACCCGGATACTGGTATTGGACATATGAATGGTTAGATACCAGTTTTTATGTACCATATCTTTACTGGGAATATGTTCCAGGATATTACCTATTGGGAGTAATTCCCATACCCGGACACTATGAACCCCGTTTAGGCTGGTATCGAGTAAGCTGTGGATTCTGGGTTCCAAATTTACATTATGTACCTGGATATTATGCGACATATTACACTACAGAAATATTTCTAGATTCAAATGATATACCAAAAATCCAACCTTCTTATGAATGGAGAGGATTCAGTATTGTACAGGATCGGTTAACATATGGTGGTTTAAAAACCATTGGAGGTATTTTTGGTTCTGGATCACCCTATGGAATTGTACCAGGATTAGTTTCAATATGGGATGGTTTAAATGAATACTATTCAAATTTGGATAAAGTTGGATCACAAGGTTGGATAAACCCGAAATAATTGAAACTTTCTAATTTTTTATATAGGAGGATCTAAATTGATAAAATTAAAAAAAGAAAAAATATCATCAATATCAATTTTGATTGGATTAATACTATTAATAATTTTGATACCATTGTTTCAAAAACCATCTTTAGCGACTATATTCTTAGTATTAGTTGCTATATATTTAGTTATAAGCGGAATATTTAATCATAAAGCAATTTTATCAATTTTTTTAGGTATTGGATTATTAATAACCCTTTTAATTTGGACATCGATTCAAATAACTTCTTTTATTGAAATTATAATTCTAATAATCTCCTCAATATTATGTATAATACTCGGGATCTTAGCTCATTTAGGTTATATCTCAAAAACATGGATATAAAAAAGATATTTAAAGATTTATTAGTTTTCAGCAAGTTTAGATATAATATAAGAATTGTGAAAAATATGGAAGAAAAAGTTTTAAGATACTTAAATATAGTTTTAGGAATCTTTTATTTATTTATTGGTTTATTTGAATTTGTTTTTTCTAAATTACCTTTAGATTTGTTAGTTACTTCTTTTGGATTGGTAATTTTAATCTTTGGTTTGGTAAAAAAGGATGATTTATTTAAAAAAAAGTTCTATTTATTATTTTTTGGGGTGATAGTATTTCAAGGAGCAACAATAATAAGTACTTATTTATTTATCCCCCAAAATATTTTAATAAATCAATTTATAATTGCATTAACATGTTTTATTCTATTAATTATTGTTTTAATCCACATTATATTTAAAAACAGGAAAATTCAAAATAATATAAATTAAATAACCTAATGTAATGGAAATAAATGTAAAGATCATATTTTTTGGATAAATAGATCGAAAACTTAATTATTTTTCAGAAATAAGTTAATTAAATTCAGATTAAGAAAGATCAGTACTCTACCCTAACCTACTCACTCTGATTAGTGATTCGACTGGTACTCCTACTAGTTTATCTATGCCTTTTTTATCTATCAGTACAACGGCGGCGAGTGGTTCTGCTCCTAGGTCTTTGTAGACTTTGATGGCTTCGCTGATGGTTTTTCCACTGGTTATAACGTCGTCTACTATTACTACGCGTCGGCCTTTTACGGGGGCGAAGTTGCTGCTTACTGCTCCTTGTGCGTCTTTTTCTTTGCGGTGTTTTATGGGATGGAATACAGATATGTCTGCTTCTATTATATCCGCCATCATGGTGGCGAAAGGTATTCCACTTACGGTTATGCCTACTATGACTTCTGGTTCTCCATGTTCCAGGGCCATGTCGGTGAGGGCTGCAGAGACGTATTTCATTCTTACTGAGCTGCCACCTAGGCTTTGCCAGTTTATTGCGAAGTCGAGGGGTGCTTTTTCTCCTTTTTCTCCTGTTTTTTTATCGGTTAATTGGAGTATCAGCCATCTGGCTGTGTCTTTGGATACGTTTAATTCATCTGCGATTTCCCCGGTTGTGAATCCTCTGCTTCTAAGTTCATGTGCCTCTTTTATGAGTTTTTCATTCACATTTACACATCCTACTATCTACTACATAATTAAATTAATAGTCTATACTTCATTCATATTAATGGGTTTTTTGGATTTAGCGGATTTCATGGCGGCCAGTACCACTTTTAGGGCGTGTATCCCATCTTCTCCTGTGATTCTTGGTTCTTCGTCATTGATTATTGAGGATAAGAATGAGTCTAATTCTTCTTTAAGTGGTTCTTTATGTTCAACTTCTACTTTCTGGGCGTTTTTTCCGTATACTTCCACTTCCTGATCGATATAATCGATTGATATTATTCCATCTACGCCTATTATCTCTAATTGTCGCTTTTTATAGGGTGTGAGCCAGTTTGTTTCGAGGACTCCGACTGTTCCGTTTTCAAATTTCATCATCAACTCTGCATGGTCTTCGAATTCGCATTTCTCAAGTCTACTACCCATATTTGCATATACGTTGGATACGGGACTGTCGAAGAGGTGGAACATGATGTCTACTTCGTGAATGGCCAGGTCTATGGTCACTCCTACATCTTTTATTCTGGGAGGGAATGGTCCTACTCTTTTAGCTGATGCGGATACCACTTCACCGATTACTCCCTCATCTATTAGCCTTTTTGCCTCTATTACTGCAGGATTGAATCTTTCTACATGACCGGTTGCCAGTTTAACCCCTGCATCTCTGGCTGCGTCTACCATTTCTTTGGCTTCATCTAGGGTAAATGCTATTGGTTTTTCCACCAGTACATGTTTTCCCTGTTCTATGGCTCCCATAACTACTTCAAAATGATATGTTGTGGGTACGCATACGCTTACTGCGTCTATTTCTGGCATTTCCAGTATATTTCCATAATCAACATAACCTACTGTGTTATATTCTTTGGAAACCTCCGCCAGGGTTCCTTTCATCAGATCAGATATGGCCAGGAGGTTGGCGTTTTTTATTTTGGAATAGACACGCACGTGATTCTGGCCCATGGCACCCACCCCAATTACGCCTACGTTAATACTCTTCAAATGTTATCCTCCTTAATAATTTTAGCCGCTTCATTACCTATTTCCCAGGCTTTTTCCAGTTTTCCACTAGTATTAACCTTAGAAATCACTTTTCCTTCCCGACTGAGTAAAATTGCATTCAAATATAGCTTTTTACCATCTGCACGTGCATTAGCTCCCAGGGGCCATTGACATCCCCCTCCTAATTCTTCTAAGACGGTTTTTTCCGCTTTAACTTCCTGTGCTGATGGTTTGTGATTTAATTTTTCCAATATTTCTTTATATTGATTGTTTTCTCCTGCCACTATGGCCAGTGCTCCCTGGCCTGCTGCAGGTGTGAAATATTCTGTTGGGAATACTTGATTTATATGTTTTTTTAGCTTTAATCTTTTTATACCTGCTTCAGCTAGTATTGCACCTTGGTATTCTCCGTTTAAAACTTTATTTATCCGGGTTTCTACATTTCCTCTTATGGATTTTATATTTACATTTTTTTTATGATGGTTAATAAAAGCTTCTCTTCTCAGACTGCTGGTGCCTAAGGTAGCTCCCTCGGGGATCTCATCCCATGCATAAGGTGATACTAGTGCTTCTCGGGGTGATTCTCTCGGGGGGACTGCTACTACTTCCAGGCCTTCGGTTAGTTCTGTGGG
>JAJFTX010000219.1 GCA_021372715.1 Methanobacterium sp.
CCCAAGACTTCCATCTGGAGATGTGGAAAATGCCGATATATGGGACCTGTATTTATAGAAGATGGAAATATGGAAAAGCAGTTAAAGGAAACCAGAAAAATGGATAAACTAAGGCAAAAACTGTTACGATTCAGGTAGTTAATTGGTTTATAATTTTTTAGAGGTATTAAGGTTTTATTAAATTCTTTTCTATCAAATAATTATTTTTTTTTATAAAGAAAAATATTAAAATGTATTTTTAATTTTTGAAATTTAAATACGGTTTAATTGGTTATTTAGATCTTTTTCTGGGGATTACTCCAATAAATCCTCCTAACATAGAAAGCAATCCAAAAATAATAACTCCACTCATGAATACTAATATTCCGCCGACAAATCCTAGGATAAAACCTAAAATAACCCCAACCATACCACCGTTAATTACACCATCAATATATTTTTTACTTCCACTTGAATAGGCTGAAACAGAACCCGCAGCTATGGTTAAAATTATAGTGATGATGGAGAAGTATGTTAAAATCTCTGAAGTGATATCTGAAACATTTGTGGGAATATTATTTCCAAATAAAACTAATACAGAGATAATCAGAGAGAAAAATAAGAATAGAAAACCAATTAAAACTCCTTTCCATTTTATTCTGCTAATGGGAATGTTGGACTGATCTTTATCTTTTTTAACTGATGATTCTTTTAAATTGGCTGAGTATTCCAGTTTACCTCCACATTCACACCTTTCATAGTTGAAGGAGGTTTTACCTTCCATTATCTCATATTCTTTTCCACATTCTTTACAGATCATATATGACATAATTATCGCTTATTTTATTTGCTTAAATGAAAAATAGTTGGTAATTTTCTTTTTATCCTATGAATTTTTGAATTTAAATAGATTATTTTTTTCCTAGATTTAACAGTGAATATAAAAACGAAGATCATAAAATCAATAATCTTCCATATTTTTACGTAACCAGGGAGCCACTAATCCACCTATACCTGTGAGAGTTCCATAGATTAATCCGTAAACCACTAAAGTGACTATTCCCGCAATTAAACCACCTAGAACATCCATGGTCATGGTAATTATGGTAACTAAAAGGGCTCCTAAAATAGAAAGGGTCAGGCCGACCATAGCTCCATTTAGAAGACCGTCTATGTAATCTTTGGTACCACTGATATATGAGGCGATAAAGCCTGAACCAATTATTGCAAAGACCATAATAATTAAGTATCCGCCTAAGGATCTGAACAGATCCATGCCACCGGTGGAAATTACACTACCCACCACACCAAATACTGCGATTATGGTGGCAATCAATAGAAACACTAGCCCTGCTATTAGACCAGTAAAGCTTATCCTGTCCAATATACTAATCTGAGTTTTCATAGGTCTTTTAACCTGGTAATCACTTATTCTGCGGTTGATCTTACGGAGTTTCTCACCACAATTAACACAGTTAGTATCTGTTTCCTTATTCTCGGCACCACAATGAATGCATAATATAGTTGGAGCATCCCTATCTTTAACTATATCTCGAAAAGATGCAGCATAACGTAGATTACCACCGCATTGACATTCATCAAAATCTTCCAGAGATTCATCTTCCTCTAATTTATAATAGCCCCCGCAATCATCACAAACAATGTAACGCATAGCCTATCCCCCAAAAATTATTCCCATATTGTTATCATTTACTATTATATTAAATAGGTTGATTTAGTTTTTAAAGGAAGTTCTAGTAATTTTTAAAACTTGCTTAAAAGATAATATCCTATTAATAAGAGACAATTTCCCCTTTAAGGTAAGTTCCTTTGGCTTCGGTGATTTCTACATCAACGATACTCCCCAGTGGAGCTTTTTCAACTATAACTGTTTTGTATGTATCTGTCCTACCTAAAAACCCGCCTTTAATTCCTTTACCAGTTATTAAGACTTTTAATATTTTATCCATCTTGTCCTGATTTTTATTATAAGAAATATTGGATTTAACCTCATTTAACATCTTAGACCTTTTCTTCATATCTTGATGTGATATTTCATTTAATGTTGTTGAAGAAGCACCAGGTCGATGATGATATTTGGATATATGCAAGAAGTCAGGTTTAACCTCTCTAATAATGTTTAGGGTATCTTCAAATGCTAGCTCATCTTCTGTGGGATAACCCACGATAATATCTGTAGCTAGGGAAATGTCTGGAATCTCAGCACGAAATCTGGTAATTACTTCCTTAAATTCCATTATGTTATGTCCTCGCTTCATATCATCTAAAACATCATCATTACCACTTTGTAAAGGAATATGAAGGAATTTATATATTTTTTCACTTTTAAAAGACTTTATAAGCTCTTCCACATTTCTTATAATGCTTCTTGGATGCATCATACCTACCCTAACTCTGAAATCGCCATCAATACTAGTTATACTATTTATAAGTTTAGGAAGCGAATCTCCTGTATCTTTACCATAAGCAGCTGTGTCCTGAGCAGTAAGTTGTATCTCCACACATCCCTCCTTAACTGCCTTTTCCACTTCTTGCTTAATAAGTTCAACAGGATAACTAAAGAGACTTCCCCGGGCAATTCTGGTACAACAATAACTGCAAGCCTCATTACAGCCTTCACAAATTTGAATTATCTCAATAAGAGGATTAAAACGTGATTTGGGCAGGCTTACTTTATTTATCTTTTCTGGACCGGTTAATCTGATGGGATCTCCATTTATACTGGATTTCACAGCAGGGGGAATATTCTTGATTTTATGGGGGCCAATCCATCCAGCATGGGGTGCAATTTTATTCAGTTTATCTGGATCAATCTCCACCATACAACCAGTGATAATAAGATTTTTATGGGGGAAATCTTTCTTAAATGTGTTAATCCGATTAATAACCCTTTGTTCAGTGGGTTTCTTAACGTAACAAGTATTAATAATTAATACTTCTGCATCCTCAGGCTTATCAACCATATTCATTCCTTCATCTTCCAGAAGACCGACTATAATTTGGGAATCAGCTTGATTGAAGGTGCAACCGAAGGTTTCAATGTATAAATTCATTTTTAGTATATTCCTGTTGTAATTTTAAAATAAAAACTTAAGATATTCCATCATAGGGATAAAAATAGTTTATTTCATAAAAATAAATATTATTTTTCTGGCCAGCCATGCACACCAATCATGGGAACAAAGGCCACACCACCCAGTTTGATGCTTTCGTACTCATTTTCAGACACCCGGTGTACACATACCAATTCCTGGAAGAAATTATGGGATCCAACAGGTGTTAATAGCCTTCCACATATTTTCAACTGTTCTTTAAGTGGTTCTGGGACTTGGGGGGCGCTGGCTGTGGCATAGATCCTATCGTAGGGTGCTTCCTCTTTAAATCCTTTGGTACCGTCTTGATGGATTACGGTGACGCATTTGTTATAACCATTGCGTTTAAGGTTTTCTTCAGCGGAGGTTGCCAGTTTCTCTATGCGTTCTACTGTATAAAGATGTCCTTCCGAGCCTATAAGCTCAGCAACAACTGCAGCATTGTAACCGAATCCGGACCCTATTTCCAAGACTTTCATACCCTTCTTTAGTTTAAGTATTTCGCAGATTATGGCCACCATATGGGGTGCTGAAATGGTTTGTCCTTCTCCTATGGGGAGTGGCTGGTCTATATAGGCATATTTCCTGTTTTCAAGTGGCATAAACTCTTCTCTAGGTACTTTAAGCATAGCATTTCTCACTTCATCTGTTTTAATATAACCATTACTTAATAATTTATCCACTAGTTCTTCTCGTTCTTTTTTCATCCTAGCACCCGGGAAGATAGATCATGTTTAAATTTTTCATCATCAACTGGTTTACCATAAACTCTTTTAGTTACTCCTGCCCTGGCGAATCCTCTTCTCATCTTCCTCTCCATTGTTTTAAGGGAATTTATCCGGAAAATGAGATTTCCCATTTTAATCACATCACCTATTACAAATTCAAAGTCACGGTTAACTTCAACCTTTTCAGATAAAATACGACCACTAAAGTCTACAGAAATACCCACTCTGGCTGGAGTGTCTAAATAAGATGCCCATATTGTGTTTATATCCTTTACTGAGCTTTTAGTAACTCTACCGCCTCTTTTATTCTCCAAGGAAGTTATCTCTGCTTCCCTTCCATCAACTTCAATAACATCTCCAAATTGCAAAATCTCATCAGGATATAGTTTAATAAACGATTTATGTGATTTTTCAAACTCACTTACTACAACTCGGCAATCCAAGGGCTTACCAATATCTATGGTTTCTCTAAAAATATTTCCACACTCTTCACACTTTAATAGAAGTTCTTTAGAGCTTTTACCCTTAGATTTTATTATCTCCAATGACTCACAGCCGCATACATCACATCTCATATTTTTTTCACATCAATTTTTTTAAAATAACATTAACAAATATATTTACTCAAACTTTAAAAAAATTTTAAACGGTTTTTTGGTAATGCTTAACCAGACCACCGTCTTGAAGTATCTCCAGCATAAACTTCTTGAAAGGTTCAATTTTAAAATTTTTAGAAGTGGTTTTATTTTTAATTATTCCTCTCTCCAGATCAATACATAAAATATCCCCTTTATGGGCTTCTACATCTGCCACCACCACGGGTAAACCAACATTTATAGCATTTCTATAAAATATTCTGGCAAATGATTTGGCCACAATTGCAGATATACCTGCATGTTTTAAAGCCACAGGGGCCTGTTCACGGGATGAGCCGCATCCGAAGTTCCAGCCAGCTACTATAACATCTCCTTGATTCACATTCTCTGCGAATTTCGGATCTTCAGCTTCCATAACATGGGCTGCCAATTCATCTAAGTGCATGGCCCTTAAATATCTACCAGGGATTATTACATCGGTATCTATACTATCCCGGAATTTCCAAACTCTTCCTTCTATTCTACTAATCATGAATATCAACAAACCAGATTGATACAATAAAATTCATATATAATATTATCCATTATCAGGAGGTTAATATTTGTTATTTATAGATACAGGCGCCGCTATTTTGGGATTTAGTTCGGAATATTTCACCTTCTCTATCTTTCATTGAATTTTGCGCAGCTCTATATACTTCCTTCGAATTTGTATCAGTAATTGCATAGACTGTAGGTCCGAAAGAACTCATACCTACACCTGCAGCGCCGGAAGATTTTAAATTTTCCATCAAATCTTTTATGAAAGGATTTTGTAGTGATAACTCCACTTTTTTAAATCCCATGTTCTGTACCAGATCAATTGATTGTCCAAATTGATCTAGATCTTCTTCAATCACTGCTGGCATCATCTTAATAAAGAGAACATGGATCAACTCTCTTACATCCTCTAAAGGTATGGGACAATATTTCTGGAAAATATTTACTTCTCCATCACCATGGACTTTTCTTTGTACATTAGGTATGGCTATGATTATATTCCAATCTTCAGGAAAATCATATCTGGCTAATATGGGTGGTGGGGATGCATTAGAAGCAGAAGAAGGTAAAAAACTCTTTTTTTCAGTTTTTCTATGGCCGGCGTCTACAATGAAACCACCATGATCAAAGGAAGCCACTCCTATTCCAGAAGTACCGCCTCTACCTACTATTTCACCAATTTTTGGAGAGTTTAGATCCTGGTCATTCATCATCAATATTAATTTGGCAACGGCCAGTGATAACTGGGTGCCAGAACCAAGACCAGAATGTGAGGGGAAAATTTCTTTGAGTTTGAAATGATATCCTCCCTCTAAATTTAGGAACTCATTTATCTTACTAGTTGCTGAGAGTATCTTTGACTGGTAATCATTCACAGTTTCCTCTGTAAGAATATCAGAGTCCGAATTTGCAAATTCGATATGGATATCATCATATCCATCTCGGGCTTCCAGTACTAACCTGGGAGTTTTAGTGGTTATACCCACACCACCATCTATCCTATCATATTTCCCATTTAAATCTATAAGGGTAACATGCAGTCGAGAGGGTGTTTCTATTATCACTTCAAAAACCAATGGGATCTTTTATTAGCTAAAATTTATTCTTCAGAAGTTTTAAATGGTTTAGCAAATTCCTTCTCAATTTCCTGCCTATATAATGTGTTCATAGCACAGAATGGTATTATTCTTCCGTCAGGCACTGCATAGTGAATTACACATTTCTTAACCCGATCATAGTCAAAGTTCCAGGGATCCATGAAATGCATGCAGGCTATGAGTAGGCTCTTATGGTGGAAATCACCTAGTGCACTATAAGATCGTTCTTTAAAAACTTTAATTAAAATATTCTTAATATCCAATGAATCAGGGGTTTTAGATAAACTAATAGTCTTTGGAAGTTCTAGAGTGGCTCTGGCCACAACTTTTGACTTAGCTACTAATCCTCCTTCATTTATATCTTCACTACTATTGGATAGAAGATTAAAGAAACGATCCACGTCTATGAATTGGGTTACCGGAACCATATTATCTTCATCAATAAATACGTAGGTGGCAGCACCACAATGAGGATGGCAAGTGAACTTTACCTGTGGTTCGTTTTCTAAAGATTCTATAAATTCAGAAATTGGAAGAACTGATGATGCGGTGTAGAAATCTTCTACTTTAATCTGTGAATCAGTCTGTTCTTGAACTAGTTGTTCAAAATCAGGCACAGTTATCCGTTGTTCTTCTACTTCTTCACTGGGAGTTCTTCCTGCGAAGGAGACAGGTTGGAAAACAACACCTCTAATTACATCAATATTATCTGCTGCGAATTTTATAATTTTACCCACCTGGTCATGATTGATTCCCTTAACCAGTGTGGGGACTAGAACTATACCCATATCCGCTTTTCGGCAGTTTTCTATGGCTTCTAACTTTATAGGAAGTAAGTTTTTGTCCCTGATTTTAATGTAAGGTTCCTCGGTAACTCCGTCAAATTGAAGGTAAACTGTGTTAAGACCGGCTTCCTTTAGTTCATAGGCAAGTTTAGGCTTTTTAGCTAACATAACGCCATTAGTGGCGATTTGAACATGAGAAAAACCCTCTTCATTAGCAAGTTTAATTAGTTCAACAATATCCTTTCGCACCGTTGGTTCTCCCCCGGCGTATTGAATGGCAGGGGTGGGAACAGGTTCGTTACCCCTTAAATTACGTAGCATTTGCCTTATTTCTTCATAACTTGGTTCGTAAAGAGATTTAGACACGGCTGCGTTGGCAAAACATATTGGACAGCGTAGATTGCAGCGATTAGTTACATCTATCAGTCCTAAAATAGTATGACTTTCATGATCAGGGCATAATCCGCAATTAGAGGGACATAATCCGTCAACTGATGTCTGTGGATTGGAAAGGCCTTCTCCTTTGTAATCATAATCAGATGCTATATGATAAATCTCACTACTGCTCCAGTAAGTGTTTTCAAATTTACCATGTTCTTTACATTCTTTTTTAATCATTATCTTGTCCTGATCTTCATACACTTCTGCATCAATGATACTTAGACATTCTGGACACATACTTTTAGTCTTCTTAATAATCATTAACTCACCAATATTATTTATTAACTGATTTTTCGATAAAATCAAATTTTAAATAGATACTATCAATATTAAATTCTATAACATCATAATATGTGCTAAAGATATAAATAATCATCCATTTTATGAGAAATTTTCATAATAAAAGATAAACTTAGCACTAGATGATGGCATTAAATGATTATCAAAACTACCTTAAAAAATTTCCGAAACTACTGACTATATTATTGATAAAAATGA
>JAJFTX010000145.1 GCA_021372715.1 Methanobacterium sp.
GAAACCAACAAAAAACTACCTAACTACGTTACCATTGGTAGTCAGCAAGTTACAATGGCATCATTTTTAAAACTCTTAACCATAGCAACAATTCAGGCAAATAGTGGCTCAAACTCAGTTATTAATTTAGATACAATTAAAGCAGCTTCAAATCCTTATGGACAGATTGTAACAGGCAGTATACTGAAATCAGAGTTTTTAACAGTTGCTCAGAACATATTAACATATATAGGAGATAATAGTAAAGCTCCGAATTATGTAACAACTTCGTTAGGAGATATGAGTTTTGATAATGCGGTATATATGTACAGTAAAATCTTGAACTACTACAAAACAAACGCTAGACTGCCTAATACAGTTTCAATGACTTCTTCATCCTCTGGAAATACAAATTTCACTCCTGGTTCCTACAACTTCACAGATACCAGCAGTACCAAAACAGTCACCCTCGGATCAAACTCATTGGGATACGTAGAAAAAATTGGACCATTTGGTACAGGAACTAATAAGATAGCCATAATCATTGGAGTTCATCCACTGGAAGGGCCTACACATATTGCCATGTTGAATGCTTTAAAAACACTAGCCTCTAGTCTAAATAACGTGCAGATCTGGGTTTATAATGTATATGTATATAACATAACCAGCTACACCACAAGCAGAGCAAGTGGACAAACTTTAGCCAACACTTATGTAGTACCTAATATTGACACATCTTATAAACTAGCAATCGATGTCCATGGAAACAGAGGTCTATATGAAACCTATGATTTCATATTCGCCCCAAGTAAAGGAACTACATCTGTAAATTATGCAAACCAGATCATAAGCAAAACAGATTATTTAAAATACTACTATGTTGCAGATGGTACAAGCCCTACATATGTAACTATACCAATTGCTAATAAAGGAATACCATCGGTAGTATTTGAATTGTTCATGGGCTTAAACAACTATCGCCCTATATTATATCAAAAATGCTTGCAGGTAGTTCAAGGATTAAACACCATATTCGCATAATAAAAACAGAAAATCAATCAGCCCTTATTTTTTATGGCTGAATCTTAACTTTTTTTTATTCAAACAATTTTTCAAAGATATTTCACTTTTTCAAATATTTAGAATCTTATTTTACCAAACCAAGAAAATTTATTTATACTGTTAATCAACAACATTTAATTGTAACACTAATTAGCTATAATTTGGAGGATAATAATAATGTATAAGATTGGGGAAGCTTTAATAGGAAGTGGAAATGAATTAGCTCACATTGATTTGATAATAGGAGATAAAGACGGTCCGGTTGGTGCTGCTTTTGTTGAAAATATGACCAACCTATCCATAGGACACACTCCTCTATTAGCAGTAATAAGACCAAACTTACCGACCAAACCAGCTACTTTAATCATACCAAAAGTAACCGTGAGTTGTCTTAACGATGCTGATAAAATATTTGGCCCAGCACAAACCGCAGTAGGTCGGGCTGTCGCTGATGCTGTTGCAGAAGGAATCATAGCTGAAAAAGACGCTGAAGATCTGGTTATTCTGGTCAATGTATTCATCCACCCAGAAGCCGATGACTATCGGAAGATTTACCAGTACAACTATGGGGCGACTAAATTGGCATTGAAAAGAGCTATGGATACGTATCCCTCTGCTGAAAAAGTTCTAGCAGAAAAAGACAGAGGCACCCACCCCATAATGGGCTTTAAAGTTGTTAGACTATGGGATCCACCCTATTTACAGGTGGCCTTAGATCTGGACAGTATGGAGGATATGGAACGTATAATTTACAGTCTACCTAACCGGGAGAGACTTCTTATAGAAGCTGGCACCCCGTTGGTTAAAAAGTTCGGAGTAGGCATAATTAGTAAAATCAGAGAGCTGAGAAAAGACGCCTTCATCATCGCAGATTTAAAAACTTTGGATGTTGGAAGAATAGAAGTTAAAATTGCAGCCGATGAAACTGCAGATGCAGTGGCCATATCTGGACTGGGAACCCAAGAATCTATCCAGAAAGCCATACAAGAGGCATCCAAACAGGGAATCTATTCCATACTAGATATGATGAACGTAGATAACTTCGTTGAAAAACTTAAAGGACTTCAATACAAACCGGATATACTGTTATTACACCGAAATGTTGACCTAGAAACCCATATGTCAGAGAAAGGTGAAAAACTGGGTGAAATGACCGAATGGGGAAATATAAAAGAAATTAAAGAGATACTGGGTAAAAATAGACTGGTGGCTGTTGCCGGCGGCATAACACCGGACAAGGTGGAACAGGCCTTGGCCAGTGGAGCTGATATCATTGTTGTAGGACGTTACATCATTGGATCAAGAGATACAAGACGTGCAACCGATGACTTCCTTAAATATCTGCCTCAAGACCCAGACACCATGAGGTTAGCCCTAGAAGAGGATGAACAGTTAGATCTGAAATGATGAAAAATAATTTTTTATAATAAAGGGCCTAATAAAGCTCTTATTTTTTTTATTCTTTTCAATAATTTATTTTTAAATTGCATAAATTTATTATTTCTTAGTTCCAATTTTAATACAATAAAGCTAAAGGGGATAGGTTTATGATCCTGGGAATATGTGGCAGTCCTAGAAAACAAGCAACAGATTTTGTATTAAATGAAGCATTGAATATGCTTGAAGAGAGGGGTTTTAAAACAGAATATATTGGAGTGAGAGGTAAAAATATTGCACCTTGCAGGCATTGTGATTACTGTATGCGAGAAGGTGAATGTATCCTTAAAGATGATATGTATGAAGTCTATCCTTTACTGACCTCTGCTGATGGTATAATAATGGCCACCCCCATATACAACGGTGGTTTAAGTGCACAGTTAAAAGCTATAATGGACCGTTCCAGAGCTTTAGGCGCTGTTGACTATGATTTTCTCCGTTATAAAGTGGGTATGGCCATCGCTGTAGGTGGGGATAGGGCAGGAGGCCAAGAACTTGCCATACAACAAATATTCACCTTTTATATCCTTACCGGAGCTATCCCTGTTGGGGGAGGGGCTTTTGGAGCTAATTTAGGAGCTAATTTCTGGTCTAAGGATACTCTGGAAGGAGTGAAAAAAGACGAAGAAGGATTTAAAAGCTTAAGAAAAACCGTTAAAAGATTTGCTAAGTTCCTTGAAAATTTCCAAATAAAAGAAGAATAAAAATGATCTTGACACTTTTCTTGTATCATTGATATTAATTCGTGATAGTTATAAGTTATAATTTAGAAGTTAGAATTTATAACTTCTAATTGATAGTAGTCAAACAAATCCTTAATGTGATAAAAAACAGTTAAAAATAATTTTTCTATTAATATATAAAATTTATTAGAAGTTATAAGTTATAAGGCATCTATATGAAAATCGATGTAGATAGAGAAAAATGCACTGGATGTGGGGAATGTAGGGATATCTGTCCCAAAGGTCCTGTGATCTGGAAGATTAATGGAAAAGCAGAAGCATCCAACCTTCGTTACTGCCACTTATGTACCCTCTGCGCATCGAAATGTCCTTTAGGAGCCATAAAAGTAATAAGAGATGAAATAAATGGAGAGAAAGAAAAAATTAGAACGTAAAACCAGTGAAACAGATATTAAAATCTCAATTAATCTGGACGGGGAAGGTAAATCCAATATAAGCACTGGAATTGAATTTTTCGACCATATGCTGGAAGCATTTGCCAGACATGGTCTTTTTGACCTGGAAGTTTTTGCAGAGGGAGATACAGGTGTAGATGACCACCATACAGTGGAAGATGTGGGAATACTCTTAGGTGAAGCAATAAACCAATGTTTAGGCGATAAAAAAGGGATTAAAAGAATGGCACATGCTCTGGTGCCCATGGATGAATCACTGGCCATGGTAGCCATTGATATATCCGGAAGGAGTTACACGGTTCTTCATCTACCATTTAAAAAGAGCAAAGTAGGACAGTTGAGTACCGAAAATGTGGGCCATTTTATGGAATCAGTATCACGCACGGGTAAGATCAATCTCCATGCTCGGTGCGAAGGGGAAAATGACCATCATCAAATAGAGGCATTGTTTAAAGCACTGGCTCGTTCATTACATGATGCGACCAGGATCACCCATCAATCCATTCCCAGCACCAAAGGTGTCATTTAGTTAAAGGAAAAAAATGTCAGGAAAAGATAAAACTCCCCCAATACCATTAATTCCTAAAAATAGACTTGAAACTCTGGCAGATGGTATATTTGCCATCGCCATGACTTTATTGGTATTGAGCATTGAGGTTCCAACTCTTCCCAGTAATCCCACTGCCCCTATGATTAGTGACTACGTTTTTAACACATTAATGCCCCAAATATCTATCTATGTACTTAGTTTTGCTTTATTAGCTGTATTCTGGATGAATCATCATATTTTCTTTGTTATTAAACGTACCAATACCACACTTCTTTGGATTAACATCTTCTGGTTAATGTCCATAGCTATCTTTCCCTTTTCAACTTCTATGATGGGAAAATATGGTGTATTCCAACTTTCACAAATTATTTTTGATGTTAATATGTTGATTATAGGAATTTTATCCTATGTAAATTGGACTTATGCTGCAAAAAAGGGAATGATCATAGAAAACGTTATGCCCTATGCAGATAAAATCAAATTAAGCTTCCTATTTTTACCCATATTATCTTTAATAGCCATATTAATTTCATTCATAATCCCATATGGAAGTATATTTGTGTTTATACTGATACCAACCATATTTACTTTATATACCGTGTCAAAAAGACATAAGGTTTAATTATTATCTTAAATTGGTGAAAAAAAATGAAGATTTTAATAGCGTGCTACTCCTACAGTGGAAATACTCTTAAAGTAGTTGAAGAACTTAAAAAATTATTAAACGCAGATTTAACTGAGATTAAAACTGTTAAGGATAGATGGTATCTTTTTAAAGTCTGGGATTCCATACGCGGTAATCAAGTACCTATAAAATCCTGTATTAATGATCTTAGAAATTATGATACACTGATAGTTTGCTGTCCCATATGGGCTGGTAGGACACCTGCAGCTATAAATGAATATTTATCCCTTATTAAAAATGCTAAGGATAGTAATTTCGCTGTTTTAGTCACCGCTGGAAGTGATAAAAAACAGAAAGCTACCATATACATCCGGGAATATCTATCAGGTCAGGGAATGAATTTCTTAGGGCAGATTCTAATCCTGGCTGAAGATGTGAAGAAGGATAATTTCCAGGATAAACTGGATATCTTCATGAAAAGATTTCAAAATGATCTAGAAAATTAATATTCAATTAAAAAAATAAAAAGAGTAGCAGTCTTAAAGACTGCATAAAAAGTTTTATTTATTCTGGTTTTAACATTAACTCGGTTTTGGATAGAGTCTGGCCCTGTCCACCGTGTGGTTTACGTAGTACGGTGTCGTTGGCTTTTTCTATTTCACGAGCTTCCACTGCTAGTTTAGCAGCTGCTGAAATCATTTCGTGTGCGGATGCGACTATAGGTATGTATTTTTCCATTTCTTTGGTCATGAAACATCCTTTTAAGTCCACATCAGCTACTTTCATGGCTATTTCATAAGCGGCCATGGCTTTTGCTTTAGCATATGGGTTTTTGAAGTCACCTGCGGTAACTGCTTTTTCGGTAGTTATTACCACTTTTGGTAAGTCGATGGATCCGGATTCTGCCTGGGCTATTGCAGCGTCTAGGGTTTCTTGAACCACTCGATAGGCGCCGGTTGCGGCCAGTACTTTTATTACATCTGAGTTGAAGGATGCCATCTCTGTGGGGTCTAAGAATTCTCTTCGAGCTCCAATCATGGGGTCTCCTTGTACTATGATGTAACCTAAACCTTGTTCATCCATTTCGTCTTTTTTACCCATTCCAGGAGCGTCTCCTACTATTATGGCAGGTACGTCCATTTCAGAGAGTAATTCTCGAGCTCTGGCTGGTCCTGGTGCTCCAGGGTTGGGGCTTATGAAGACCACGAAATCTGGGTCGAAGTCCATTATTTTTGGTACTGCATCTTCTATCTGTTCTGGGTTCATTTTTGCTCCAGAATTTACGCCCCTAACGTCTATGTTAGGTCTGTCGGCCCTCTCGTCAAGTACTAAGTCAATTACAGGAGAGGTACCTAAATTTCCGCATTTAATAACTCCTATTTTTACAACCATTTTATCACCGATTTTGCTATTTGGATAATCAAATAAGTATTTTTTGATTTAATTTTTTAAAATTATATTTATATAGGAAGTTTGAATCTGAGAGTGACATTTATGATTATTTTAAAAAATTTAGTATATTGTTAGAATATTTTCAAAAAATATTATATTTTTATGATATTATTTCAACTGAGTAATACTTTAATATCTTAATGAGACCATCATTTCAAGTGTAAAAAAAATATTCTTTGAAATGTAACATCCGATCTATATAGATTTTTTTTTATTTTTCTGTTTATATTCTTGATTAGAATTAATAACTGGTTTATAGTAGATTTTGAAATATATTAGGAGAGCTATTATCCCTAATACATAAAAAAACCATACCATACTATCAGTTGGACCTGTTTCTACCCAGATCATGGTATGGGCAAGCATAATTGCGTATATGGCTGTGTATGCTCCTCCAACAATTCGCTGCACACCATGCATAAGACTGAGTATAAGACCTAATATAAACATCTGAATCGTCAGGCCCCATGCCCCATAGTCTAAAACAGCCGGTCCAAATATGGTGGATGTAATGCTGGTGGTGGGCCCATTACCGATTTGATAACCTAAAACCACCTGCCCTACAGTCACTCGAGGATGTCCACCAGTAAGGGCCTGATAAAAAAGTTCTCCACCGGTTAAACCAGGCATATGAGCTATTTTATCTAGAACCATCATGGTGAATCCAGCTCTATAGTACACTAGTTCTAATGGATTTAAAACCCAAGTTTGCCATTGTATGGATTTCACTGCCACATAACCAAGGATAATGCCTATTATAGCGGTTATTATTATAAAAATGAGTAAATATTTTGTTTTAAGCCGCATCGTATAGTAAGTGGTGATCAATACACTCAATATAATGGCTATGGTGGTTGTTCTATAACCATTAATGGCAAAAACAGCCAATCCAATTATGAATAGCATATAATACCATTTACGCGGATATTTAGCCAGTAATAGATTTATCGCTGGTAGGAAGATGATGTAGGCTATACGCCACAGATCTGTGGTGGCTTTGAATTTAAGATATCCACTTAAAAGAGGTATTCCACCCAGTGAAAATAGATTTATTACCTGTAATAAGATAGCGATGCCCACAATGCCAAGAAGGATTTTTTCACTTAATAATATTTCGAATATTTTGTACCAAGATGGGTTTTTGGCTTCTTTAATCCGTTTTTCTTGATTAGATTTGTAAAATTGTTTGATACGAATGATCAGCTTTGGAAATAGTATTCCAAATATGAAAATAGCTGTACCGAAAATAATATACAGATAAGTGATGCCATCAGCCCACTGTAAATTCCGGATATGGTAATAATAACCCATAGCAGCCAATGCAACGTAGATAGCAATAACAACCACTACAATGTAAGGGGAGAAAAAATCTATATCATTGATTTTCTGCTTTATCTGTTCGGTTATTGTCAATTTATTAGTCTCCTAAATTATATTATGGCATTCCAGCGCTTATTGTAAAATTAGATGCAAAAAAAGGATATGCTGCAGTATGAGTATGTATATAGCTTGCTATGGTATTTTTTAACATCATTCCATCTTTATTATTTTCTATACCCCGACCTCTTAATATTTCAAAGGCAAACTGGGGTTTTGGTTTGGTTAACTTAATTTTAGAATAATGAAATTCATGCCCTTTGATGATATCTCCTTTTTTAGCTATTATATTATCATTGGTAGCTTGGGATATTACATAACTTAAAGCCTGTGGTTTTTTAGTCATAAAAGATTCATAAGGGAAAACATCACACATTTTATGATGGTTTATGGAACGGGATAAATACATCAATCCACCACATTCGGCGTAGATAGGTCTTCCTTCCTGATGGAATTTTTTTATAGAATCTCTCATGGTTTGGTTTGACTCCAGTTGGGATGAGAATATCTCAGGATAACCACCCCCAATATAGATACCATCAACATCAGGAATTCGTTCATCATGTAAAGGGCTGAAGTAAATCAGTTCTGCCTGGTTTCCTTCCAGAGCATCTAAATTATCACGGTAATAAAAAGTGAACACTTCATCCATAGCCACGCCAATTTTTACTTTTTTATGATTTCTTTCTACCCAGAGCCTTTCTCTCCCATGTGGTAGCTTTTTCGATTCTTTCATTAGCGAAATAAGGGCATCAAGATCTATGTTCTCCTGAACCATGTCCCCCCATTTATTAATGGACTCAATAATATTTTCACGTTCCACTGCTGGTACCAATCCTAAATGCCTATCCTCCACTTTAATTGAGTCTGTACGGGGAATTCCACCAATAACATCTGTTTTTACCAGTTTTTCCACAGCTTCCTTGGTTTTCAGATAATGTTTACGATTTTTTACCTGATTTAATATCACACCCTTGATATTAACCTCAGGATCCAGTGTTTTGAATCCTAAAACTACAGCAGCTGCGCTTTTAACCAGACTGCGAGAGTTTAATATGAGCACTACGGGAGCTTCCAATGCTTTAGCAATGGATGCTGTATTTCCCACATCTCCCGTAGGACTGATACCCTCATAAAGTCCTCGAACCCCTTCTATAATTCCAAAATGGGCTTTTGATATCTTCAATCCCCTCTCAAATCCTTCTCGTATTTGCAAATCTGACATAAAAAATGAATCTAGATTTCTTGAATAATTTCCAGTGGCCAGAGTATGGTAAGTGGGATCGATATAATCTGGACCGACCTTAAAGGGTTGAACTTGGTATTCCTTGGATAATGCGTGCATTATACCTGTAGAAATGGTGGTTTTTCCTACCGCGCTTCCTGTTCCTGCAAGAACCAATCTCATATTATATTAATTGGGATGATTTTATTTAAAAAAGATTTCCCTCTAAAAGAAATAAATTAAATTAGGTGTAAGTATATAGAAATCATGGAGAATAATGACTAATTTAAGCATGAAATTGGAAATACTTGGTGAAAGTGCCAAGTATGACCGGTGTAACTACATAAATACCAATGTAGATAACTTTTTAGGCAAGAGCATCCCGGGAATATATCATGCCACCACTTCCAATGGTTGTACTGTACCTTTATTTAAGGTTTTAATGACCAATAAATGTTCTAACGATTGTGCTTACTGTATCAATCATAATAAACATCATTTTAACCGGGTAGAATTTTCTCCTGAAGATATAACCAGTATATTTCTTGATTACTATCAAAATAGGTTTGTTGATGGTTTATTTTTAAGTTCAGGTATTTATAAAGATGCAGAATATTCTATGGAGAATATGGTGGAAGTAGCCCGGAAATTAAGGATGGAAAATGAGTATACGGGATATATACATCTAAAAATTCTTCCAGGAAGCCCTTATGATCTAATAAAAAGAGCTGTCAGTCTGGCAGATCGAGTTAGTATTAACCTGGAAGCTGCTACCCCTGAAGGAATGGATAAATTAAGCACTACCAAGAATTTTCAGGTGGATATCCTTAGAAGGATGAAATGGATTAAAAGACTTCTCATTAGAAATAAGAATTTTGCTCCCTCTGGTCAAACTACCCAGTTTCTGATTGGTGCAGGAGATGAAAATGACCAGGATATTTTGGAGAGGGCTTCTTGGTTATACGATAAAATGGATATTAAAAGAAGTTATTACAGCCCCTTTGAAGCTATAAAAGGTACAAAACTCCAATATCATGAAGAACCCCATCAAAAAAGAAGCCCTAGACTTTACCAGGCGGATCATCTTCTTAATTCTTATGGTTTTGAACTGGAAGAGTTAACTTTCGATGCTGATGGAAATCTAGATTTGGAAGATGATCCTAAATATGTGGCAGCCCAGGCAAATGAAGAAATATTTCCAGTTGAGATCAATGAAGCTTCATATAAGGAGCTTTTAAGAGTTCCTGGAATTGGTAAAATATCAGCCAGGAGAATAATCCAGTCAAGAAAGGCTGGTAAAAGCTTTGAAAAATTAATTCAATTGAATGATCTGGGTGTAATTGTTAAAAGAGCAGAACCTTTTATTAAATTGAACAAAAACTATCAATCTACTCTCAAATTATAAGAATTACTGATTCTAGATTATTTAAAATTGATTTTGATCAACTTTATGATAACTTAAAAGTTAGCAGTTATAACTTATAAGTCTTAAGTTATAAGTTATTAGTATAAAATTGATGTTAGAATCATAATCCTTTTTCTTCGAAAAGTTCCCATATATCGGGATGTCTTTCCTTTACCGCTTCTTCAATAAGTAAGGAAGCTTCATTACTAATACTAAATTCTGGCTTAGTTTTCTTAAGAAATCTCAAAACAGCCGCTGATTTAGCGGACCATAATGATATTCTAGGGTTTCTATGAACTTCCAGTAGTACATCTTCCACAATTTTTTGATCCACGAGTATTGGTTCAGATTTTTCAGTTACATCTTTATTTAGTTCTTTTTTTTCAGGAGTTTCTTTTTCTTTAACTGATTCTTTGGACATTAATTTTTCTGTTCTTGATTCTTTTTCTACAGTCGATTCTGGTTTTTCATCCTCATCAAGATAATCAGCCCTTATTAGTGCATCTAAGCCCTTACCCAATGCATGTTCTTTTTTTTTCCGGGGTGTCATTTATTTTCCTCCACACCTTCCAATTTTATTATCTCATCTGCTAGCTTTATATAGGCTTCAGTACCACTACATTCATCATCATATATAATACAGGGTTTACCATGGCTAGGTGCTTCAGCTAACTTCACATTACGGGGTATTGTGGTTTCGAAGATTTTTTCAGAACTTCCAAAGTATTCTTTTACATTGTGGTAAACATCCCTTCCCAGACGTGTTCTGGAATCATATAAAGTTAATAAAATTCCTTTTATGGGTGAAGGACTATTTAACCGGTTTTTAACTAGTTCCATGGCCTCAATAAGATCAGCCATTCCTTCTAAGGCATAAAACTCTGCCTGAATAGGAATTATCACACTATCTGCTGCTACTATAGAATTCAAAGTTAATAAACCAAGAGAAGGAGGTACATCAATGAAAATATAATCATAAATATTGGAAACACCATCCATAGATTCTTTCAATATTGAATGAGGTCCTATTGTTTTACTCAATTCTATTTCTGCACCGCTTAAAGATATGTTACTGGGGACTATGTCCAGGTTTTTTATATCTGTTTCAACGATGGATTCTTCAAATATATTATCTCCTGATAAAACCGTGTATATAGTTTTATCTTGTTCGTTTTTCTCTATTCCTAATCCGGTAGTGGCATTACCCTGTGGATCCATATCTATAACTAAAATTTTTCTATCTAAAAGAGCCAATGCTGCTGCTAGATTTACTGCTGTGGTAGTTTTTCCACAACCTCCTTTTTGGTTTAGTATGGCTATAATCTCCGTCATAATACGGTCCTCCATTTATATAATAACTTCTAAAGTATAAGTTATAAGTTATAATATATATATTTATCCTATCCAGAATACGAATTATGCCAAATGACAAGCGAATATCATTTAAAAAGTAAATTAAGAAAAAAAATAATTTAAAAAATTAAAGATATTAAAATAATTTAAAACTGTACCCTTCCAGACAATCTAAGGGGCAAAGGAAGTCCCCTGAAAGGCATATCGTTAGTTTCCTTACGAATACGGTCAAAGAGGGTTTCTTTATCCATTAGGAGTTTTTCCTGTGTTTTTCTGATGTTTACCATAATCTGATCGCTTACTAGTTCCTTATCTCCCACTACCAGCACATATGGAACCCAATCACCTGCAGCAGTTCTTATTTTCTTTCCAACAGTTTCCTGTCTGTCATCAACATCTACTCTAATCTTCTCTGATTTAAATTCCTGAGCTAATCTTAAAGCAAAATCCAAATGTCTCTCGGCTATGGGTAAAATTCTCACCTGAGTTGGTGAAAGCCAAACCGGGAACATTGGCGGAATTTCAGACGATTTAATGGCAGTTTTTTCCAGTAAACTTCCTATAACTCTTTCTATACTTCCGGTGGGGCTGCAGTGAATTATAATAGGTGTTAACTCCACTTCATCGGACCCCATATAGGTAATCGAAAACCTTTCTCCACTTTCTACATCGATCTGGATGGTAGGATTCTCAATAGGTCTTCCCAAATAGTCTATAGCAGCGAAATCCATTTTACAGATCCAGTAATGTTTCCTTTTAGGTAGAATTTCCAGAAGTACTGGTTTCCCAATTTTATCTGCAGATTGTAAGACCCATTCTTTATTTTCTTCCATGAAATCCGCAGTAACCCTCATAATAGCTTCATAATTTATATTAAGGTCTTCCCCGGTCTGAGCGCACATATCTATCTGATTGTCGAATTCCTGCATGGACTGCTTCACATCAGCGCAAATGGTGTGCATATCCGGCATGGTGAAACCACGTAATCTTTTTAGACCAACCACTTCTCCTCTTTTCTCTAAACGGAAACTGTAAGTTGAAAGCTCGTAAATAGCCAGGGGTAAGTTTTTCCAGGTTAAGAATGTATCTGAGAGTATGCTGAATGCGCCGAAGCAACAGGCGTATCTTAACATGAGTTTTTTATTTTTAGTTCCCATCCGGTACTGTCTTTCCCCAAACTTCTCAGCATGGACTCTAATGGCATCGTTATCTAGATCGTACATTATTGGGGTTTCTACAGGCATAGCACCCCTTTCAGTTACTAGATTATACACGTAATCAGCTAGAAGATCACGGATCAGTCTTCCCTTTGGATACCATCTTAAATGTCCCACATCTGCTGCAGGTTCATAATCAGCCAGATCCTTTTCCCTCATGATCTTCACATGAGGTGGTTCCTCACCGGTGGATTCTAAATTACCTAATTCATAATCAACCAGCTTTTTCAGGTCACTACTTTCGTATTTAAATGTTTTAGGATCGTAAAGCTTGCCTTCGGTTAGAATATGGAATTTTGATGGTTCATCTTCTAATTTTTCATGTTTTACTTTTTCTACTTGGATGTTTCTGGAGAGTTCTGACAAGGGATGTCCTTTACAGGATATTTCAAAGGATTTATACCAGCCAAATGGTACCCTTTCAACTTCAAATCCTTCAGCAATTAAGTTTTCCTTCATAGCTTGTAGTATGTTCTTGGCAGCGTCTGGTGAGCTTAATGATGAGCTTAAATGTGCATAGGGATAGATAACAATATTATCCGCCCCTACCTGTGAAAATACCTTTATTATTTCTTTTTTTGCATTTTCAACCACTTCTTCTGGATTTTCCTCATCCTTCTCTTCTACTGCGGTGAAGACTACTAAGGAATTTTCAAAATGCATTTGTTTCTTTTTATCTTCAATATCTTCTGCTATTTTAGTTTTTGATTTGGTTTTATAATTTATATAATCAGAATGAATCAATAATAACCTCATTTAATCACCATGATGATTTTAACCGAATTAATTGAAATATTATTTTTTAAAGGATTTATTCTATTTGATTATATCAATCATATAATCTGATGGTTAATATAATTAGAAAAACCCTCATTATTTAATATAAATTTACTAAGAGAACTATATGAATATCCAATCTATATAATATTTTAAATAAAACAGGACATAAATTAAATGATGCATTTTTATTAATTTAAAATCAAGTCTATCCTATAAATACAAAATAATTATCGATAATTTTTCCAGATTTATAAAAACAGGTACATTAGGTGATAAAATGAGAAGTGATACCATTAAAAAA
>JAJFTX010000147.1 GCA_021372715.1 Methanobacterium sp.
TAATAGGTCTTTATTTTTTGATATTTAATTTCACACCTAATAAATTGGTTATTCAAGTTATTATCCTGTCATTTTTAGGTTTTTTATCGTTAAACAAAAAATTAATAGCTCCTTTCATTGTTTTAGTTGTAATTGGGATGATTTTATTGCCCAGTTTACAATTTAATATCTATTCTATTTTCGGTGCTTTATTTTTGGGTTTTTTAAGTCATATTACCCTGGATCTCTTAACTCCCAAAGGTGTGGGTTTATTTAGTCCTTTATCTTCCAAAAAGTTTCATAAGATCACTGGATTAATAATTTTAGGTGTTTGGATGTTATTCGTTGTGATTTTTTTTATATACAATATGAAAATTCTTTAATTTATTCAGTTAAATTAGGATAAATATTTAATATTTTACTTGAAAATAACAAATATGTTGAAAATATTTCAATATGATACTTAAGATGTTGACAATTAAATAGTTAGCTTTATATATCATGTTTTATAATGATGATTTATATCAAATAATCATATAGTCCATTAATGTTGATAAAATAGTAAATAGACAGTTAAAAAAAAGTATTATTAATTATTCATGATTAATTATTAAATAGGGGCTTTAATATGTTTATCACACGTATATTCTATGCGATTGCTTATTTCCTCGTGTTATTGTTTGAAATAGGTAAAGCAGCAGTGGACGTTGCAGCAAGAACAGTTAATGGAAAAGTTGAACCAGTGGTAATGGAGATAGAGACCGAACTTAAAAGACCGATTTCTCAGACTATACTGGCCAACAGTATCACTTTAACCCCCGGAACCCTTTCAATCGATCTTGATTCTGAAAAACAAATATTAAAAGTGGCAATAATAACTCCGAGAAGCAAAGAAAAAGTAATTCCCTTTGAAAAGTATATAAAAGGGATGTTAGAATAATTAACAAATTGATCACATTTGAAACATAAATTCTATTGATAAAAGTAAAGAGATGTTACGATGGACCTTTTATTAATATCAGAATACATTTTGATGGTGGCACTAGCCATATTTGCACTGGCAACCATAAGGATAACCACCAGGAAGACCATAGCCATGAGTCTGGTGGGAGTTTCCGGATTAGCCATAGCCGTAGCAACCATTTTAATTTTGGTTAAAAATATTTATGGAATAGGGTTCTGTACAGACATAGCAACTGCCCTAGTGATTTTAGGACCAGTAGGAACTATAGCGTTCTCAAAAGTTTTAAAAGGTGATTAAAATGTCATTCATTATCGAAATTACCGATCTATTGTCTTTAATTAAGTCAATAATACTTATCATATCTGCTGTCCTGGTTATACTGGCAACTATAGGAATATTAAGATACCGGGATGACCTGGAAAGGGTAATCTATGCCAGAGTGCATATTCTAGGAGTTGCTGATGTGGCATGCATTTTATCATTGCTGGTTCTGGGTGAAATTCTCCTGGCAGCGGCCTACTTTATATTAGCACCATTTAATTCTCATGCTATCGCCAATGCTTACTATTATGGGGAGGAAAAAAATGATTGAATATGTCCTGATGATCACCACTGTTTTAGGCGCGGTTATAGCATTAATGCAGAGAGATCTACTAAAGGCTGCAATATTAACTGGAATTCCTGGCGTGTCCATAGCATTTTTATATCAATATTTACTAGCCCCCGATGTTGCTTTAACCCAGGCCATTGTGGGATCAGCCATAGTGCCCGTATTCTTTGCACTGGCAGTCCTTAGAACACGTAGGACAGAAGAATAAATCATGGATAATATTTAAAAAAAACTCAAAATAATTAAATTATCACGATAATCAAGAAATAAGGAATGATGGAGGAAGAATATGGTAATAGACAGCCAATTATTGTCTTTTTTCACAGCAGGATCACTTATAATTATAGGAATATTTGCCGCATTATTCCTGGATAATCTTATTAAG
>JAJFTX010000040.1 GCA_021372715.1 Methanobacterium sp.
ATGGGTTGGATCAGTTTAGGTATCTCTGATGGGTCATGCTGACCATCACTATCCATGGTAACGATTATACCTGTATTTTTAACTGATTTAAAACCAGTTTTAAGAGCTGCTCCTTTACCCATATTCTCCGGGTTTTTTATAACCAGGGCACCGGCTTTTTCAGCAATCTCGGCGGTGTTATGTGTGCTACCGTCATCTATTACAATTATCTGATCCACATATTTACTGGTAGTTAAAACTACGCTACCAATGGATAACTCTTCGTTATAGGCGGGTATGATGGCGGTAACTCGTGGCATTTTATTATTCATCCCTTTTCAGATATTAATCTAAATATATATTGCCGTTTAAGAGGTATATAAACTTATCAAACTAAACATTTATTAGAGGAGAATATGTAAGTAATTATATTATGCTTTGTGCCTATTTTCATTGAATATTAAGTAAGAATATCATATATTTACCAACACGGTGTTCATAACATGCAGAGACTGGAATCAAGGGAATTCTTAGAACTGGCAGATAAATTCTATGACAAGAAGAACTATGAAGAAGCCCTGGTATACTATAAAAAAGCATTACATTATGTTATGGAATCAGATGACAAATCAGATGAAGCAGATCTATTCCTGAAACTAGGAAATCTCTACTCTGACATGGAAAAATATGAAACCGCAGAAGAACACTACAAAAATTCACTGAATATTTATTCTAAAAAGAAAGACTACATCGGCCGAGGATACTGCCTCACCGGCCTGGGTATTATACATGAACACAATAGTGAATATGACCAGGCCCGTAATTACTATGATCAGGCCTTAAAAAGTTTCCGTAAGAAAGGAGATGCTGAACGAGAAGGAATTGTATTATCATTAATCGGTAGTACCTATGAATCCCAGGGAGCATGGGAAGATGCCCTGATGGAATATAAAAGATCCTATCATAAATTCGAAGAATCAGGTCACAAACCACCAGAGAAATATGAAGAAATAAGCCAGAGAGTTGAGGAGAAACGTTCCACTACTAAATTCTCCCGACAAGAATTAGTACTAGCCATAGCTTACTTACTTGGTTTGATTGTGGCTGAGGTTATGGTAGCCCATTATAACCTGCAAGTGGGATTATTGTTGGATTCACTCATACTGTTTGCACTTTTATTCAATTCATCCTTAAAAACTTCTTATAATTTCTCTGTTTTACTCCGTTCTATGATGGCTTTGCCTATAATTCGGATAATAGGATTATCCATACCATTGATGCAGATAGACCCATTATACTGGTTCCCCATTATATCCATACCCTTATTTGCAGCTTCATATACCATCATGAGAGCGCAGGGTTTATCACTAAAAAATGTAGGCTTCATCTGGGGTAACATCCCCTTACAGCTTATAATAGCACTAACCGGGATCTTTCTAGGTACCATAGAATACCTAATCCTGCAACCTAAACCATTGATAGCCACGTATAACTTGCAGAATGTGATCTTCGCTTCAATTATACTTATCATATCCACCGGATTGGCCGAGGAGATCTTATTCAGAGGTATAATACAGAAAAATGCGCAAAACGTATTTGGGGCTGCATTAGGACTCTTATACACGGCATTACTGTTTACAGCGCTTCACATAGGATGGAATAGTTTCTACGACCTTATATTCGTGTTCATTGTGGCTCTATTCTATGGATATGTGTTCTATAAAACCAAAAGCATTTTCGGAATCACCCTATCCCACGGAATATCTAACACCTTCCTGTTTCTGATAGTACCCTTCTATGCACCACTGGTCTATAGCTGGCTACCATTTTAAGGATTTATAACATTTTTTTTGATATATTCTTTTTAGGGTTTATTGTACTCCAACGTATACTATTAAAGATAAATATTTAAAAATAAGATCTCAGTACAAAACATATATTCTAAAAAAAT
>JAJFTX010000154.1 GCA_021372715.1 Methanobacterium sp.
ATTACGGACCCTATACAGATGTTACTGCCCTAAGAAGGATGGTTAAATTTTTAAAATCATTGTTTAAGCTCAGAGATTGTAAGAATATGAATGGACCCTGCCTTAACTTTCAGATGGAGTTATGTGAAGCGCCCTGCGATGGTCGAATCAGCAAAGAAACCTATAAAAAATTAATAGATAAAGCTAATCTATTTTTCCAGGGAAAATATGCGGAAATAATGGATATGCAAAAAAATATCATGATGGAAGCGGCTCATAATCAGGAATATGAAAAGGCTGCTATTTTAAGAGATCAGATAAGCTCAATAAAGGAGATGGTGGAAAGACAGAAGATGGAGTTCAACCGTAGCTTGGAACAGGATGTTATTGCCTGTTCCATCGATGATGAGTTTGCAGCAGTGGCTATTTTTTCAGTTCGCAATGGTAAGATCATCGGTAAAGAAGATTATTTAATGAGCGGATTGATAAGTGGTATAAACGAACCCACTAATGTTTTATCAGCATTCCTCAAACAATACTACTCGGGTCCTCGTCAGGTTCCCTCGGAGTTGATCCTTCAGAACCATGTAGATGATGAAGATCTAATATTGGACTGGCTTAAGGAAAAATCAGGTATTGATGTGGCTATTAAAGTTCCTGAAGAAGGTCTGGAATACAGGCTGTTAAAAATGGTGGCAAAAAACGCAGATATACTACGTAATCATCAAGAGCAGGTTAAAGTAGCGCTCTTGGAAGTAAAAGATTATCTGGGCATCCCTAAAATTCCCAGATATATAGAAGCCTTCGATATCTCCAACATCAGTGGAAAATTGGCCGTAGGATCCATGGTGGTCTTTGAGGATGGAGTTGCAAAAAAAAGCAATTATCGTAGATATAAACTAGAAACACCTGGTCCTGATGATTATGCTATGATGCGAGAAGTATTAATGAGAAGATACAGGAAATTAATTCACAATCTCACCCCTGATAATGTAAATACAACAAAATCCCCTGAAAATCGTCCAGATCTGATAGTAATTGATGGTGGTAAGGGGCAGCTTAATACTGCATTAGAAGTCCTTAAAACTCTTGATATTACTAATATTCCTGTTATTGGTCTGGCTAAAGAATTTGAACATATATTCATACCAAATATTTCAACTCCCATTATTTTACCCCCTAATTCCAAAGCATTGCATTTACTTATGCGAATAAGAGATGAAGCACATCGTTTTGCAGTTAGCTATCATAAAAAACTCAGATCTAAAGATATTCAAGATAGTACTCTGGATCATATTCCGGGAGTGGGCCCCAAAAGGAAATTAAAACTTTTAAGACATTTCGGTAGCATAGAGAATATTAAAAAAGCCAGTGCTGAACAGATTGCAGAGGTTAATGGGATTAACCAGAAACTGGCCCAGATTATTCAGGAAGAACTTAATGATGAAATAAAATAAACCTCCCTATTTAACATAAGAATTAATATAGGAGTTTTGAGATAAAATTAATTAATTATAACCTATAATATTTAAATCGATACAATTCAATAATCTGAAGAGATTTTCAAAAAAATATTTTCCTTAAAAAAAATTATCGGTAAAATGTCTAAAATAAAAATTTTAGTTGTAGAAGATGAAAGTATCGTGGCCATGGATATAAAACACCGGGCAGAGAGTTTAGGTTACCTGGTCACCGATGTAACTCCCTCTGGTGAAGAGGCCTTAGAACTGGTAAAGGTTAACCCACCAGATTTAATTCTTATGGATATCGTGTTAAAGGGCAATATAGATGGTATAGAAGCAGCACAACGGATTCATGATGAATTTGATATTCCAGTATTATATCTAACTGCTTATTCTGATGAAGAAACCCTTAAAAGGGCTAAAATTACCGAACCATTCGGTTACATAATCAAACCCTTCGAAGACAGGGAATTACACTCTTCAGTGGAAATTGCAATTTACAAACACGAAATGGAAAGAAAACTAAAAGAAAGTGAAAAATGGCTCTCAACCACCCTAGAAAGTATTGGTGATGCTGTTATTGCCACTGATAAAAGCGGGAACATTATATTTATGAATCCCGTGGCCAGGAAAGTTACTGGTTGGAATCCCGATGAAGCTATTGGTAAAACACTTCTAGATGTTTTCCAGATTATAAATGAAGACACCGGCATCCCATTGGAAGATCCGGTTACAAAGGTTCTCAAAAAAGATGCTGTAATAGAAATGACCGATCCTGCCCTACTCGTAACTAAAGAAGGCACTAGGTTACCCATAGATGATAGTAGCGCCCCTATTAGGGATGAAAACGGCAGTGTAATCGGAGTTGCTCTTGTATTTCGAGATATAACTGAACGTAAACGCGCTGAAAAAGAAAAAGAAGAATTATTGAAAAATAAAGCAAGAGGGGAACTTTCTAATTTTGTTTTAAGTGCTCTTCCTGTTTTTGCATCCAATATACCCCCCCAGGTGCGGAATAATATTGCCCGAAGCTTTTCTGATCGTTTTGAAAAAAACATGCAGAGTCAGTTTTTAAATGAATTGGATGTTTGTTTAAACCGAATGGCATCTAATGAAGATTCTGATATTTTCCACTGCTATATATCATGGCTTAGAGAATTTTTCAAAAATTTAGGTATAGATACTGAAGAAAGTTTCCAGGATGGTTTCAGACATTTTAAATTTCACAACTGTCCATGGGCTGAAGATACAGAGACCAGCCCCATGTTCTGTATGATATGCCGGGTAATTGTTATACGCAGTTTCACCTGGACTAATCTTAAAGGTAATGTAGAACAAACACATTGTCTGGAAGATAAAGATGAATATTGTAACTTCCAATTTATGTTAAAATAATGAATAAGTTTAAATTATATTCAGATAGTTAATATTAATTAATAACCATCATAATTATTATCATTTTACCTAGGAGTTGTAATTTTGAAAAGGATAAAAACAGGAATAAGCGGCATCGATAATTTTACCAATGGATTTCCCGAAGGAAGATCACTTCTTATAACTGGCGATGCTGGCTCTGGAAAGACCATATTTGGACTTCAATTCGCCTATAATTGCTGTCTTCAGAACCTTAAAACTGTTTATATTACCACGGAAGAAGATGCTAATGATTTATATGTTCAAAGCAGTGCTTTTGAATGGGATATTCCGGGTTGCACCGAAAATGGAATTTTAAAATTCATTGAACTGGCCAAGATAAGGGCAGAAGTAACTGAGGCCGAAGTTAAAATTGAAATTGAATCAATGAAGGGTAATTTTGCAAAATTACTGGAAACCATTCCCGACGATACCCAGGCAGTAATCATCGATAATATCGGCAGCTACACCGCTAAACTAACTCCTTATGAGTTCCGTTCCCGTCTGGATCTCCTGGTTTACCTACTTAAAGAACGCAACATCACTGCTCTAATTATCCTAGACAGTGCCACATCAGATGAATTCAATGAAATAGCACTATACTCCGTTTACGGGGCTATAAAACTAATGAAACGAGACAACCCCTATACAGGACGTAGAGAACGAGTGATGGACATTGTTAAAATGAGAAGTACCAAAACACCAACCCAATTTTTAACCTATGAAATCAACACCAACGGTATAGAAATCTTATCCGGTAATTTCAAATAAGCTTTAATATTTTGATTTTAAATAAAAAATGATTTTTTTTAAAATTTCTTTAAAACTGCTAGTATTAATTTAACTGCATTTTCAATATCATCCATACAGACCACACTAACTGGTGTGTGTATGTACCTGGTGGCTGGTGATATAACCCCGGTGGGTATTCCCTGACGTGTCAGATGGATTGCAGTAGCATCGGTGGTGCCCCCATCACTAACTTCCACCTGATAGGGGATTTCTTCTTCTTCTGCAGTTGATAATAGGAGTTCTTTTACCTGAGGAGGAGTTATTAATCCTCTTCCACTGGCATCGGTTAATATTATGGCTGGGCCTTTACCTGCCCGGGAGGGTGCTTCTTCTTCTTTAATTCCAGGATGGTCTCCGGAAATGGTTACATCCAGTGCCAGGGCCATATCCGGATTTATGGTAAATGCCGATGTTTTAGCTCCTTTTAGACCTACTTCTTCCTGAACTGTGCCTACACCATATATGGTAGCTTTACTTTCCACATTCTTTAATACTTCAATTAACACCGCACAGCCCACTCTATTGTCTAAAGCTTTACCCTTAACCAGTCCATTTCTCAGTTCTTCGAATTCTTCCTTGATAATAATAGGATCTCCAATATTTATCAGTTCTTCTGCCTCTTCCCTACTGTTTGCTCCTATATCAATGAACATATTATCGTATTTGAGTATCTGCTTTCTTTCTGATTCCTTCATTTTATGTGGCGGTTTAGAACCTATTACACCGGTTATATTACCATTATCCGACTTTATATATACCGTCTGATTAAGTAACATCTGATCATTTATGCCTCCTATTTTGGAGAACTTGATGAAACCTTTTTTATCAATATATCTTACCATAAGCCCTATTTCATCCATATGGGCTGCTAACATGATTTTTTTGCCATCAGGTTCACCTTCTTTCTTTACTATAAGATTCCCCAGATGATCCACTTTTATCTCATCAACATATTCTTCTAATTCTTCTATCATTAAATTACGAACTTCATCTTCGAATCCTGATATACCTGGTGCATTTGATAGCTTTTCTAATAGATCTTTCATGATTATAACTCCCATTATTTATGGTGTTGTTAAAAAAGGATTTATAATTTCAAATTTCTAAAATAGTCGATTTATTTTTTTTATTATATTTATCGATTTATGAAGTATTATACTAAGCTTATTGTATAGTTATGTCGGCTGGTTTGAAATGTTAACTGTGTACCACCTGCATAGTTAGTTATAAAACCCTGACTAGTTAGAGAAGTGTTGATACTGGTTAAGATATTTTGCTGGAGGTTAGTAACTGAACCGGAAAAACTAACCTTTATGTTTACATTATTAGTACCGCTCATATTGACGCTGGTAACTCTAACTGGCTGCATGGTTGAATTATTCAAAGATAAGTAAGTTGTACCATTTTCAGCGCCGGTTCTAACTGCTGTGGCTACTGAATTAAGTTCATTCTCATTGGCAATGGCAAAACCAAATGCAACTACTACCAGCATTACTATAGCTGCCATTAAAACAAATTCTACAGAAATTTGTCCTCTTTGATACATTTTATCATTAATTACTATGTAAATACTACTCTATAACTTTATTGATTATGTAATTATTTTAGTAATTCTTTATGCTTAAAAAAAACCATAATAATACAAAAACTTTACATTTATAATACGGAAAGTTCCCTTCAAAAGATATATATTAATATAAAACCATATAAAATATATTATTAGTATTTACATTCCAGAACGATTTGTCTTGGCTAAAAATTATGTTAAAAAATAAATATAAAAAAATCATCCAGGAGATTGATCATGGGATTTATGGATGATGATTCAAAAGGATTTTTATTATCTATGGATTTACTCATAGCAATTATACCTCTTACCATCATATTAGGTTTAGTAAGCGCTAATATGGGAAACATCATGTTTGAACTAGAAGATACCGTTTTTAGAGGTTCAACCGAAAGAGTTGCAGCAGATGCAATGAATACTTTACTCGAAACATCGGGCAATCCACCTACATGGGAAAGGACGGGGAATGCAACGGTAGTGGGCCTTGCAAAGTATGATTCAGCTAAGAGTATGCCTATTGAAGGCACGATTTCTCCAACAAAGCTTGGCTATGTCCTTAATGATTCAAGTAAAGTGCAGAATATAATTGGAGATAATTATGGATTTTATATGAATATAATTGATATAAACACCAATACTTCAATGGGAAGCCTTGGAACCTACAATAGCTCTGCTAATGATATTGTAAGGGTTGATAAAGTCACCCTCTGCTCGAAACTGGAATATGTTTCCTCTTTGGTTAATGAGATTAAATATACAGGAGCGAGCAGAAATTATAACGCTCCAGCATTCGAAACCAGTTATCAATATAACCAAAGTTATGATTATTATATATTATTTGTAGGAAATGGAACAGCAAATGCAACCGTGAAAATAAACGCTAATACCATTAATCTAAACAGTTCCCAAATATATAGCGCATATTTAATCAATAATATGTTCTTATACACTTGTTCGACTGTACCAACACAGTTTTTCAATAATACCGTCCAGGTTAATATTACGGGTAGTAATTTTGGTACTTCATTGAATTTCTATATTGTACAGGTCCCCAAGGGTACTTCTTCATCATATGTTAATTATAATAATGTAGTTCCCAAAAATTGCATGTTTATATTGTATTTATGGCCGAAGTGATATTATGGATGATAGAGGTTTCATATTCACCGCTGATGCTATACTGGGCTTGATTGTTGTTTTCATAATTACAGCTTCCATAGTAACTTATGCCATGTTACCCATATATCAGGGACAAGACCACCAACACTTAGAAGCCCTGGCAGACAGTGCATTGGAGACTATGGAACAAACAGGTACTTTAAGAGCTGCTGCAGTTGATTACTCTAATAATAATACAACAGGAGCAGTGAACGAGTTACAATCATCTCTTAATATACTAATACCATCAGATATAGGATATCGCATCACAGTAGGTAATAATCCGCCTGTTACTGATAATCGTGGTATTGCCACATCTAATGATGTAGTAACAAAAGTTAAAGTAATATCCGGACCTCAGGAAGGATGGATGGGTAGGGCTTATTACAAAATAGAGAAGGTTAATTTCACCACCCGAAACATAAATACAGTGACCACAGTATGGAATTTCCACAATTATCTTACTAACTTCAATCCTTGGAACGGTGGCAATCAAATGGCTCAATACCAATATTGGGGTGGTCCCTCTAGCAGCTCTGCTGCAAAAAATATAACCTTTTCAATTCCAAGTAATAGTACCATAAATAGTGTTCAAGTTCTTTATGGATCTACTTATGAAGGTACTTCCAGTATCAAAGCCACTAACACTAGTTTTTATTTAAATGGTGTTTTACGTGATACAATAGATCCGAATGAATTTTTATTGTTATTTAATAATGGTAATAGATATTTTTACAATAATAAATCCAATTATAACTCTTCTTGGTTCAACACAGGAAATAATACCTTCTATTTGAAGTTCAATGGAGCTTCTGCAAACAATGATATGCCGTGGTTTTCCATTTTAGCTAACTATACCACGACAATTAATGTTGCTCAAGGAGTTTTATTTGATACCTATAATTTTAATGATATTGCTGGAGTTGGAAGACCACAAGGTAGTACTGGACTAATTTATTATCTGGATAACGGGACAACTAGAAATGTTGCAGGACGCACTATAAGCTGGAATGATTTACAAAATAATGCTAATATGAACGATATGAGCACACCATTTACGTTAACAAACATACCCGGTAAAGGTTCAAATCCTGGATCCGCAGTTGGTAGTTACTGTTACGTTAACGTGCCAGTTAATAATAGAGTACTTGATGCATATGTTGTATTAAATGCCTTTGGTGCTATGGATGGTGCCATTGTGCAGGTTAAGACAGAAGGAGGTAACTGGGAAACAGTATTCACTTCATTTAACCGGAATGGTCTAAATCCTAACACTGGAAGAAGTGATGGTGGATACGGTAATATTCCGGGAATAATCAGTCTGCATGATACCTTAAACAGTTCTGAAGATTATTTAAGAGCTGGCAATAACACGGTGCGAATAATAATATGGGATGATGTACCCAGCACTGATTATGATTTAGTAGGTTTAGAAAACAGTTATACCAGTATAACTTACACTCAGATGCCTATAAGATGGGATACTATCTCATTTGATAGTTATCAATCCACTGGATCTACTTATTCTCAAACTAAAAGTTATAGCGTAGATTCTGGAGCAGAATACGCTTATTTATTCATGGGATTGGGATTGGATACACGTAATGTAGCCATAACCGTAAGAAATAACTCAGGTAATAGCGCTCAAATATATAGTGGTTCTAGTACCTACGTTTTAGACTTAGCACCACTGGATACAAATTCAATATTTACCACAGTAGTAAACGGGACCCGTAAACCTAAAGCTGGAAATTATAATCTTACAGTAACAGTAACTCCTTCAGCAGCCTATGAATCTGGTGATTTCGGTGGTACTACTACTAGTGCACCAGTTGCCTATACAAATGTTGCCAATCCTGAAATCTTTTCAGGTACCAGAATAGCAATACTTTACCCACAATTTTTAGCAAATATATGGTCTACTAGCTATGCATCTGATCCAGATACTGCTAAAGCTCAGGCTAGAGTTAATTTAATTGCAAATCTAACCGCACAAGGTTTCACAGTAGATACAAGTTTAATTAAATTAGAAGCTCTATTTTCTGGAGACGTGCCTAATGCTATTCCCGTTAGATTGGAGCTTTGGAAAAGATAAAAGATGATAAAATGGATGATAAAGGATACGCATTTACACCAATGGCCTTTTTACTCATAATACCTGTGATGGTGTTGGCTATTTCCTTAGGTGGAGTTATTGATGAACTCAATGCCATTTCTGCCATTGTAATGGGGGGAGATGTCACAATGACAATAGCCAGTGGTATTGTAAAATCTATTGAACAGGATACTGCAGATGGAGGTAGGTTCTCTTCAATGGCAGCCGTACAAACCGTTGTAAATTCCACAAGTCTTTATTATGGTAATCAGCCATTTTTTGCTAAAACTGGAAATAATACTACCGGTAATAACAGTAGAGCATTTATAATAGGTAGCACAGTGTCTATACTCAACAGTAATTTAACAGAAACATGTAGAGTATTAGAAAGGCAAACAGGAAGGGACATATACATTAATAATATTTATGTTGATCCAAATGGTACAAATACTCTTAATATATTCACTGCAGACAGTTTATCCCTAACCCAAAGCGACCCCTTTGGATTTTATATTACAGTTTCCAGTGTACCCATTAAAGTAGTGCAAAAGGATCCTTCTGGAAGAAATAATCAAACGATAGAGTTCAATACTCCGATAAGAAATGTATATGTATCCATTGAGAAATTAGAAGACCCTTGGATCTGGGTTATGACCAAAGAGAGAAATAGCTCTGTTATTTACAAATACCCCTACTACACTTCTGGTTCCGTATACAATTCTACCACTGGTGATTACCACTTTGCAGATAGAGTATCCAATAAAACATTGAATTATCTATGGGAATGCTTTAATGGGCCAAATATAACTGTGATGGGTCCAAGATCCTATTATTTCCCTGATCCTCATGGTCTTTCCTTCTTCGACAGACTGGAAAATAGGACAAATGATACCTCCATAAGTCCTACATCTGCTAGGATGAGTACTTTTATTATTTATGATGTTTTACAGGAGGAACATAGCAACAACCCCACATCCATGCTAGATCATGAATACTTCAACGGAGTAACAGGTTACGTTATAACCACAACACGTGGAGCATCTGTAACCAATGTTATAATGCCCTCAGGGGTTAATTTCCTTATTTCAACTGCTTATAGAGGGTATCTGGGTCTAAGTTCTAATTATAATTATTAGGTGATATGATTGTTAGATGAAAGGGGACAAGGTAGTGTAGAGTTCATATTCGTAACTCTGATTGTTTTTATGATTATTGGAGGTTTGGTTAGTATAGTAAGTAATGAAACCAACCAGGCCCAAACTGGTGATGTAGCTCAGACCAGAATGACCGCTGAAAAAATGGCTGAAATAATAAATACCGTTTATATTAACGGTGTAGGTTATACTATTTCATTAACAGTTCCTAATGATATGATTGTTTATGTGAATAATCCTACCATAGGATATTTAACAGTTTATTCCATAACCGCCAATAAGAATATAACTGTTAAATTAATACCTAAAAACGTTCAAACTACCACTTTAAACACTGGCAACATTTACAATGTTACATATAATAATACTGGAAATATTACCTTTAAACAATTGTGATTATTATGAAATTACCAGAATCTTGGGAGAAAAGAGCATTAATTCTAGTGGCTGCCATATTTATTATTTCGGTAATTTATGCCTTAAATCCATTTCTCGGCACCCCAACCAATAACACAGGTAACCAAACCCCCACTCAGACTTTAAATCCCATTCCATTCCCTATACTTAGCTCTAATAAAAATGTAACTAATCAAACTAACAATACTAACAACTCATTTAAAATAACACCAGAACAGGCCCAAAACATTGCAACACAAGCAATGCCCGGTTTCACCGCAGGAACGCCATTAAAGGGTTCTGTATATGTAAACAATACCAATTATAATGTGTGGATTGTACCTTTAACTAAATCTGATTCTAATTCAAAAACCATATATATAGAAGGCAACACAGGAGTAATTGTATTGGTTATCTAAAAGATACAGTTTATAACCAAATTACAATTTTTATAAATAATTAACCACCTAAAAAACGTTCTAGAGATGAGACTATGGATATGCTCCTGGTAATAATAATGTTGGTACTTTTTATCTTTCTAATGGTATTCGTTTTTTCCACAGCACTTTTAACACCTTTAATTGGTAAAAGAAATCTTATTTTTGTATTATCACTGGGTTTTATTGTAGGAATAGTTGGTGGGGCCTTTTTCATCGCTCCTTTATATGATGATATTCCTGATATGGCCCGTGCAGTCTTCACCTCCACCACAGGAGGTCCGGAGATTATAAATATCAACATGTCCACTGATAGCGATGTTACAGCTTTTATAGAGAACACTAAAAAGATAAATGGAGTTAAGGATGTTCAATGTAACAAGATAACCATTAGAACTGTTGAATTCAACACCTCTGATTGGTCTAATACCTTTAAAAATGGTATTCCTGTTTTAGAATCAGATGTAAATTCTGTTGATGTTATCTCCAATGATACCCTAATATTAAACTTGAATAAGAATAATAATCCCATGATGGTGGTGAAGAACGTAAAAGATTGGTTAGCATTGGTTGCGGGAGTAGAAATAATCTCCAATATAGCTGAAGTATCAATCACCGTAGATCCATCTCAGGTCGATGCTGTTTCAGACAAAATACCCCAGAATGAGGTGGTTATCTCCAATGTAACTGGTCCAGTAGAAGATCAGATAACTTCTTTTAAGAAAAATCTTCCTGATAAAAATAGTTTAATCATTTTATGTGGAATTATTGGGATGTTGGTAGGTTTACTAGGTTTATTTATTGATAGCATATCCCAGCTGGTAAGTAAGATCCGGGATAGAATGAATAAAAAAGAATAAATTAGATAGATATGAAAGCTGCTGTTCTCTTTTCTGGAGGTAAAGACAGTACTATGGCTATTTACAAAGCCATTGAAAGTGGATGGGACGTGAAGTATTTGATATCCATGATATCTGAAAATCCAGAGTCATATATGTTCCATACCAGCAATATAAATCTCACTCAACTTTCAGCTGAGGCAATGGAAATTCCCCTAATACGGGCCAGCACTCCGGGAATCAAAGAAGAGGAATTGGATGATCTAAAAGATGTTTTAAAAGATCTTAAAAGTAAAGGAGTAGAAGGTATATTCTCCGGTGCTCTGGCTTCAAGTTACCAAAAATCAAGAATAGATAGAATTTGTCAGGAGATTTCTCTGGAATCGGTAGCCCCTCTATGGCATATTGACCCGAAAAAATACATGGAAGAACTTTTAGATCTGGGTTTTAAAATCATATTAGTCAGTGTATCAGCAGAAGGTCTGGATGAATCCTGGCTGGGTAAAAAAATAGATAGAGAGGTTTTAGATGATCTTATCTCCCTCCATAAAAAACATGGTATCCATCTGGCCTTTGAAGGCGGTGAAGCAGAAACTCTGGTTTTAGATTGCCCCCTTTTCCGTAAGAAAATCAATCTTCAAAAAATTGAACATACCTGGCAGAAAGATAATGGTTATATCACCATAAAAAAAGCGGTTTTAGAAGATAAATAATTCTGATTATATACAAATGATTCTAGTTTAATATTAAGTAATTCAAGTTTTGAGTAAAGTAATTATTTTAAATCAAATTTGAAAAAACTATTGATAGATTTAAATCCACAGACAGATGATCCTCAATTTTTTAAAGAGATTAATTACATTTCTGTTGAGGCGCTAACCAATTGATGAATCGTTCCACATCTTCTGTTTCTATTTTAACATCGATCTCTCCCAGTGGTGATAGATTTTCCTCTGTGAAATTAATAACTCCAGCATATGCTGCTTGTTTATTAAGTTTAAAGAATATTACCTGATCATGGGCTCCTCTGTTAAGTATATGGTTTGCAGTATTTCTGATTTTTCTAATCTCCAGTTCATCTTTAAATTTCAATAGACAATTCTCATCCCCGGAGACAGATACATAATCGTCAGTAATTTCCATTTGATCACAGTCAAAAACATTAATAAGAGATTTTATGACCTTATCCACGTCTTCAGTTGGATTTAAAGGAGTTTTAACCGTTATTTGACAATTCATTCGTGAGTATGCTCCTTATAATGCTTTTAAATTTCTTTTTAGAACCTTCATTAACTACCATATAATCTGATGTAGCTATAACTTCCCCAATTCCAAATTTAAGTTCCCTATTATCTCTTTTTTGGAAATCTGTTTTTTGTTTTGAATCATCTGAACGTTGTCGATTTATTAATCTCTTGAATCTTGTTACAGGTGTTGAATTTACGGATATCACTTTGAAATTCCGGAAATTTTCTCTAAACATCTCCACTTCCATGGGACTTCTTATGCCTTCTATCATGTACAGACCCGATTTTGTATTCTGGTCTGATTTTGATTTGATTCTCTCCAGAGTTTTTATCTTGTCAATACACCTTCGAGCCACTACAAAATCACCATATTCCTTACGTAACCGGATAGCCGTCTCCCCAACAGGTGCTTCTCTTTTTTCTGCTTCTTCTCTAATAACATCACCCATTCTGATTACTTTAAACCCTAATTTTCTGGCTACACCTGCCACCAATCCTTTCCCAGAACCGGGCATTCCTGTTACTCCTAGAACTTTCATGGACCATTCCTCATTATTAAATATTTTATTTACCATCTGCCTGATAGGTGTTTTATTCATTGGCCAATATAAGTCTGGATCATCATCTTTAAAGTATCCTGTAGATTCTCTTGATTTTGGAAGCTATCCACAATCTCCTGCAACTGGGATTTATCCACTTTTTTAAGTCGGATAACTTCTTTCTCGAGATAAGGTATAACTCTTACCAGATTATCCACTATAGTTACTGTAGCTGTTTTTGATGTTCGAGATAATGGATTGAGATCTACTGTTAAAACCTTTTTCCCATTTGAAACCAAGGCTTCAGCACGATCACCATCCTCTAGCGGTACTAAAACTACATCTGCTTTATAAACACCTTCTTTGCTGGCTCTGGAACGGGGGCTTCGAAGTCCAGGGATATTTTCTGGATTTTCTTCAAGACCAAGAACTTCCTCTGCTCCCACATCCTTTAAAACTTTATAAATAGCTTTAACTCTATCTGGTGTTCTGTAAAACAGATTTATTTCCAGTTTAGCCCCTATTACTCCTGCTAGTTCCACTATTTCTTGTGGTATCAGTGCCGCTGTATTTCCATTAACTGATATCACTGGATTTTGAGCCAGTAACAAATAGGCTGCTGCAGCTTCTATGGCTTTTTTGGCCATTGATGTGGTTTTCTCACCTAACAAGTAATCAAAAGCTTCTCCCCTACCATGGGCTATTAAACCAGAATCTGCCAGAAGGCCTGCATTATATGCTTCTACCATTCTAGCCCTTAACTTCAAAGACTCATATCTAGGATGATTTGGGGGTATGTTATCTTTTTTATCATAACTCATCATAAAAACCTTCAAATCATTAATTTCCTAAAATAAAGATAAAAAAAATAATTTCTTATTATTTTTTAGATACTTCTAAAATACCGGTTGGTCTATTTCCACTGGTACTAAAAATTTTTTCTTCTATTTTAAGTGTCACTGTGTCCCCTACTAATGCTCCTACATTATTTTCCACTAAGTAAATATCTGGTTTTACATTAGACCTGATGTCATATTCAACTTTAACATGAGCTGTATTTTTTCCAGCTTCCAAAACCGTTCCAAAGGTAAAATTACGGGAGTATCTAATTCTAAAAACCAGGAAAACTACAACTACAGCAATAATAGCATAAATAAGTACTGAAAGAGAGGGCAATGCTTGGAAAGAAAATGCCATTATTAGATTGGAATTACCACTAACCAGGACTATTATTATACCTACAGCAAGATACATCAAAAAGAAGTCCCTATAAGCATTGAAATCATCTGGATACATCATTTTCACCCTATTAAACAGCAGATATATAATAAAAGCCACAGTAAGTCCACCAACTATTAAAAAA
>JAJFTX010000165.1 GCA_021372715.1 Methanobacterium sp.
AGCTAATATCCCTCAAATTAAAAAAATAAAAATTTAATAAAGTATTAAACCTACAAAACCTTGGATCGGCAATTGCTTACATATTCAAAGAGTTCTTGACCCAGTTGTGAGTAAATGTTCAGTTTACTTAAATCAAGGGGAACATGTAATCGCTGCAACCTCAAATAATCACCATCAAAAGATTCACAGGGCCGGATACCGGAGAAAAAGAATCCTTCTTCTTCAGCCAATTCACATAATATAGCGGATGCCCTTTGAGCAAGTGGCAGATCTAAAACAACAACCTCTGCCCCGGCAAATTCAGCTAGATCATCTGCCACACGGAGTATTTCAGACCATTGATTCTCATTTGCAGTAATAACTTTTATTTCCCCCTTTTTAAGAGATTTATCGAAGTTAATTTGGAAATCACCCGGTAATTTACCAATACCGGGGTTTTCAAAGACAAATTGCTGACCAAGATTTTGATATATTTTGGATATCATTTCCTCATGATGGGAAGGTACATGAACTACCAGAGGTGATATTGGGGTTAAATAATTAAAACAATGCAGGTAAGATTCCCTTTGCGGCTTCTCTTTCTCATTTATTATACCTTTAAAAACACGAGGAGGACATGCTGCCAAATCCAAACTACATGGACGTCCTCCTAATTGTATAATCCTTCTTTGACTAATAATATGGCTAGTCACAGGATCCACAGATACTCCCTTTAGTTCCATTTCTTTAGCTTTGGCCTGTATAGCATCATGAAGTAAATCCATTATCCGACGACCACGATGGACTGGAGAAACAACTAAAAGAGCTTCTTCAGCCATGGGAACGTTTTTATACTTTAATAATCCTACGTGACCGGCAACATCGCCATTTTCTGCCACAGCCACGTAACTTATTAACCTACCACTGCCTATAAGATGAACTAAACCTTCTGGTCTATAGAAGTCTTCATTCTTATAGGAATAACCATATGCTACCCAGAACAATTGTGCCACCTGAATGGCCTCATCAGGATCCATCGGTCGGATTTTATATTGTTGAGGAGGGGCTGCTTCCATCATCTGGGAAATTTCTCCATGATCAGGTTTAAATGATTCATTTAAATATTTTATAAGACGTAAAACTTTACCCCTGCGGCCTAAATTTTCAAAATGAGCTTCATCCACTGCATTACGGATTAGTCGAAATCCCAATCCCTCCTCAATGAATTCAATCTCAGTTGCAGGTTCTGGATAGCTCTCCAGTGATTTATCAAAGGGTAACCCCTCATCCCGGATTGATAAGTTCAATTCTGTCTCAGATACCTCTGTTTTTATAAAAACAGCCCCAGGATTTCCATCAGGATAGGCATGCTCCAGGATGTTCATAAATGCTTCTTCAGCAGCCAGTTCCAAGCGCTGACCCTCTAAATTAGAAAGTCCTGCAATATCAGACATTTTAAGGATGTATCCCTGGACCATCTTCAAAAATCTCATATCTGCAGGTACAGACAGACTGGTACTTAAAGAATGTTTCTGAGTCACCATAATAGTTCACCATTCTATTTTAATTTAAATATTTATATCATATCTTTAATCTTTTTTTATTCAATATTATTGAAACTTAAATTTCAACGAATTTAATAAAAAAGATGTATAATGTAAGTATTACTTCATAAATACAGATAGAACTTAAAAAACTAAAAAAATAGGCCTTAAAAGAAAAACTTATATATGTGACAAATAATTATAATTATAAATAATTAACAAATTTGTGGTGGTCTTCATGCTCACATCGGTCCAGAAGGAAATATTACAGAGTCTGATCAATTTGTATCGTAAATCGGAAGGTAAGTCCATTAAGGGCGAAGAAATTGCTGAGATGATGAATCGTAACCCAGGTACTATACGAAACCAAATGCAATCTCTGAGAAGTTTAGGGCTGGTTAAAGGCGTTCCTGGCCCTCGTGGAGGTTATAAACCCACTATTGAAGCTTATCATAACTTAAATATTTCCGATGTTAATAAAGAGACCCAGGTACCACTCTATAGGGATGGTAAGCTATTA
>JAJFTX010000177.1 GCA_021372715.1 Methanobacterium sp.
AAACCTAATTTAGTTTATCCAGAAGTAGAGAGTAGCAAGCTTAATGATATTTTAGATAAAGATTATCATGATAACTTATTAAGAAAAGAATTAGCAACTGCTAACGAGTCTTATCTTACTACCACAGAGAATGGTACTGACATATACGAGAACCCAAGTCATGTGGAAATATCTAAGATATTAAAAAATTCAGATACATTAAAAAGACCATTACGGGTTATCAGAGCCATTGGAATTCCTGAAAGATTTAATAAGATTAAAAAAGAGGAAATAAAATGCTATGCGAGAGTTTGTGATTTTTTACTCTTTGATTCCCAGATAAATGGAAAAAGTGGAGGAACAGGCAAATATATCAGAACAGAAAATGCTATTGAAGCGGCTAAGATAGCTAAAAAAGTCAATAAGAATATAAAATTATTCTTAGCTGGAGGGATAAATTTAGAACGAATAAAAAAAGAATTTCATCCTCTGGAACTGTTCTACGATTATTTGGATGTGAATTCAGGAGTGGAAGACCATCCTGGTATGAAAAATATGAATAAGATTTCTGAATTAACCCAGTATTTAAAAAATAAATAAAATTGTAAAAAAGTTAAATAAAGCTTAAAAGATTAGTAATTAATCCAAAAAAGATTATTAAACAAATAAAAATTAAAAGAATATAAATTCAAGTGATAAAATGATATCAAAGGGAAATTTTGGTAAATATGGAGGTATATTCGTTCCTGAACTTTTAATACCTGCTTTAGAAGAATTGGAGATTGCTTTTTTAAAATATAAAGATGATGATAAGTTCAATGAAGAGTTAAATTATTATTTGAAAGAATTTGCAGGAAGACCTACTTCTTTATATTTGGCACAAAATCTCTCAAATAAGTTGGGATGTAAAATCTATCTTAAAAGAGAGGATATGCTGCACACAGGAGCTCATAAAATAAATAACACACTTGGACAAGGTTTATTAGCAAAATATATGGGTAAAAAAAGATTAATCGCTGAAACAGGGGCAGGGCAGCATGGTATAGCCACAGCTGTAGTGGGTGCTCTTCTGGAAATTCCCACAGAAGTTTATATGGGAAGTGAAGATGTGGAAAGACAGAAATTAAATGTTTTCCGCATGGAACTTTCTGATGCTCAAGTTTCACCAGTTTACACCGGTTCCTGTACCCTTAAAGATGCTATAAATCAAGCCTTCCGGGACTGGATAAGCAACTTAGATACCACATATTACTTAATTGGTTCCACTATGGGTCCTCATCCTTATCCAACCATAGTAAAACATTTCCAGAGTATCATAGGCAGAGAAACTAAAGAACAGATCATAGAAAAAGAAGGTGAAATACCGGATACCATCATTGCCTGTGTAGGCGGTGGAAGTAATTCCATCGGTATATTTTCAGAATTTTTAAATTATGAAGAAGTGGAACTTATAGGAGTTGAAGGAGGAGGTGAAGGTTTGGAAAGTGGAAAAACAGGAGCAACTCTATCTATTGGGACCGAAGGAGTTTTACACGGGTCTTTCTCATATGTACTTCAAAATTACGATGGCCAGATCAGTGAAGCACACTCTGTATCTGCTGGGCTTGATTATCCTGGAGTTGGTCCAGAACATTCCTATCTTAAGGACACCGGAAGGGCCAAATATGTGGCTATAACCAACCAAGAGGCCCTTCGCGGATTTAAATTGCTTTCCCAATACGAAGGAATCATACCTGCACTGGAAAGCGCTCATGCCGTTGCATATGCAGAAAAATACGCTAAGATAGATGAAAATAAGGGTAAAACTATAATAGTGAATCTTTCAGGTAGGGGAGATAAAGATATGTTCTTAGCGGCTCAGGAAATGGGGAAAAACTATGAATAACAACCAATCATCATTATCTGCTGAAATAGAAAATATTCCCTTAGAAATTGAAAGTTACCAAGAAATGTTCCAGAAAGTTAAAAATCAGGGCGAAGCTGCCTTCATTCCATTTGTAGTGGCAGGGGATCCTGATTTTGAAACATCATTGTCGATTGTACGTAAGTTCGTAAAAAGTGGGGCTGATGCTTTAGAAATCGGTTTTCCCTTCAGTGATCCAGTGGCAGATGGCCCAACAGTCCAGGAAGCAGATGTTAGAGCCCTTAAAATGGGTATGACCACTAAACGTGGATTTGAATTCATAAAAAAAATCAGACAATTCACCAACATTCCCATAGGTATTCTGGTATATTACAACTTAATTTACCAGATGGGAATCGATGAATTTTACCAAACTGCAAAAGAAAGTGGTGTTAATGGTATTTTATCCGCTGATTTACCTCCTGAAGAGGCTGAAGCAGCTGTTGCTGCCGCTCGGAAATATAAAATTGATCAGATATTTATGGTTGCCCAGACCACCAGCAATGAAAGGTTACAGTCAATCAAAAAAATGTGTTCTGGATTTTTATATGTGGTGGCGGTGATGGGCGTAACCGGGGCTAGATCACAGCTTAAAAAGAGTACCGTTGAACTGGTGGAGAGAGTGAAAGGACATAGTGACCTTCCACTAGCCGTGGGTTTTGGTATCTCTAAACCAGAACATGTGCAACAGGTTGTTGCTGCTGGTTCGGATGGTGCAATAGTGGCTAGTGCTCTTCTAAATATTATATCTGATAATTTAAAGGATAAAGAGTTAATGCTTGCTCGAATTGCTGAATTTTCCAGGGAGCTTAAAATAGCAACCAAGTTAAAAAAATGAATTGACGGTTTTAGATTATGTTTGTGATAATATGATGTCCTTCTATTTGAATAAAGTAACATCAGGTGAAAATCTGAGTGAAGAAGAATCTTACCAGTGCATGCAAGATATAATAGGAGGGTATTCAAATCAGGTGGAGATGGCTACCTTGTTGACAGCTCTTTCCATGAAGGGAGAAACTATAGCTGAAATAACAGGTTTTGTTAAGGCCATGCGAGAAGCTGCTATTAAAGTTAATTCATCCCGTAAACCTCTGGTTGATACGTGCGGAACCGGTGGTGATACTCTTAAAACATTCAATGTTAGTACAGCAGCTGCTTTAATAGCTGCTTCCTGTGGTGTAACCATTGCAAAACATGGAAACCGCAGTATAACCAGTAAATGCGGTGGAGCGGATATTTTAGAAGCTATGGGAGTTAATATTAACTGTGATGCTGCTGGTGTTGAAAAATGTCTGGACAGAGCAGGTATAGGATTTATGTTCGCCCCTCTTTTTCATCCTGCTATGAAGAAAGTTGCTCCTGTAAGGAAGAATATGGGGATCAGGACCGTATTTAACATATTAGGTCCTTTAACTTCTCCGGCTTGTGCTGATATTCAATTATTGGGAGTTTTTGATCCAGAACTGGTGGGGCCTGTTGCCCAGGTACTGAGAAATTTAAAAGTTAAGAGGGCCCTGGTTGTGCATGGTTATGATCAAAATAACCTACCAGCCATGGATGAAATATCAATTCTAGGTAAGACTAAAATGGCATTCTTAGAGGGTGATCATGTTCAAATGCTAGAGATTTATCCAGAGGATTTTGGATTGAGAAAACAGTCCAAAGATCATATAACAGCCCCTGATAATCTCACTGAAAATTTGGATATTTTCTGTTCTGTTTTAAGTGGTAGTATAAATGGTCCTGAAGAGGAAGCCAGGCTTAATCTTTGTTTAATGAACGCTGCTGCCATTCTATTTATAGCAGGTAAAGCAGTTAATTTTAAAGAAGGTACTAAAATGGCGCTTAAATCTATAAAAGAAGGTGCTGCATTGGATAAACTTCATGAATTTATACAGATAAGTAATGGAATATATAACGGATAAATATATGTCTAAATCGGGTTTTGTAGATTTATAAATATTTCGTTGTTGGATTATACTGTATATAATATTATTATCGCTAAAATAAAACTAAATCATAGTCGAATTTAAAAAAGAAAGTAAAAAATGAGGTAATTAATATGCACTAAATTACCACTTTTGCTCCACTTAATATCTTGATTGATCCTAAATATAAAGTTTTTGAAATGAAATTTCAGTTACTTTTTTGGAACATTTTTGAAAAATTATAATTAAATTATTGTAGATTTAGAAAAAATGGGCCCGCTGGGATTCGAACCCAGGACCTCACGGTTATCAGCCGTGCGCTCTAACCAAGCTGAGCCACGGGCCCCCATAGATTACTGTTATAATTGGTTTTTTTGTTTCTTTTATTTATATATATTCATGCTATATTTAAAAGGATACAATCGTAGATGCAAGATTTAATTTTCATCATATATATCCTTTTGGAGATGTTTAGAAAAAATAGGAGATCAGTCTATTTTTATAATCATTAAACCAACTATAAAAACTTATT
>JAJFTX010000178.1 GCA_021372715.1 Methanobacterium sp.
TCACCGTTGCATTGTAGCTTCCCTGGTAGTTTTCCAGGGTACGGGATGCTGCGGTAATATGGAAATCCTCCACGTTGATGTTACTTTTCACTCCAATGACCATACCCGCTAATTTACCAACTTTTTCTCCCTTCTTTATTCTGCTATCCACCTGTTCAGCAGATTCACGGGCTTTATTAATATCTGTTTCTAGAAAAACGTTTAAACTGGAGTTTTTTTTCTCTATTTCCTTATGATATTCTTCCAGGTTTTCTAGTGCTGTTATTTCATGATTTTTAATTAACTCTGATTTTTCTAAAAGATTCATAGGTACACCTGAATATAGTAATAATAATTTGATGAGTGATTTTTACTTGATTTATAATGGATTGAAATATAATAATAAATTTAATTGAACGAAGTATAAAAAACTTAATAAAATTGATTTCTTTTTAAAGAACTCTGAGAAGCTCATCCGACGCCATATAACCCTCATATTTGGCTTTAACATTGCCATTATTATCTAAAATTATGGTAGTAGGCAAAACCATAGTTCCATCTTTGGAATATTTTAATGCAGTTTGTCTATTTTGATCCACATCCAACTTCTGGAAATTATAATTCTTAATCTTCTCCTTAACCCGATTATCAGAAAGGGTTTTATCATATTCACGAGATGATGAACACCATGTTGCGTAAAATACTATAATAGTTAATCTATTACCTCCATTAGCCACATTTTGTGTATCTGATTGGGGCCCAGAATATGATGATACATTTGAAATCTCGACGATGATCAATGACCCCACCAATAAAATGGCCAAAATAGAGGTTAGTTTGATTAAAGTACTCTGTTCCGCCCAGTATTCTGTTATTTTATTTTTTCTTATACTATTAGTAGATTCTAATAATTTAGTGTAATCATGAATGTATTCGTAGTATTTAAGTCTATTTCCACAGGGACAATAAGCAAAATCTGCAGCAGATTCTCCTTTTTGAAGTTTATAGTATTTATTGCATTTATCACATATTAAATAAGGCATAATATCTTCCTGTTGAAAAGTTGATAAAATATCTGATTTAATTGATATTTAACTGTAAAGCTGAATTAAGTAAATTGTTTTTATGTTTAAATAATGCCATATTCTTTATTTAGTATGTATATCTTGGTTAAAAGAAAAATGAAATATCTATAACTCCCATTAAATATAAAAAAGCTAATAATATGGGTTGATGAATGAAATATATTATTAATGAATGTCTACCCATAAAAGTGAATGCTTGGACTGGTCTATACCTAGAAAGTTCCGGTAATTTAAAACTGCGCTGATAATTCTTATATAGAATACTTCCCACAAATATTCCCAATGATACAACGCCCAACCAGGGCAATAGAGGAAAATAATCAACTGTAATAAGATTCGAAGGTATGAAACCTAACCACATTAACCAGGGAAAGTTAAAGATAAACAAGGTCAGATAAAGTCCCATAGAAATGAAAACTAGTCCGGATATTAAATTCAGGTATTTATATCGTTTATTATACTTTAAAAAGGGATATTGCAGTATTATGGCCAGTCCAATGAAATGAAGAATTCCGAATATTATGAATTCTTCCCTGATAAATATCCATGTAGCCAGGGTGATTAAAATACCCAGAAAGAATATCCAACTTCCTCTTTTAAGATATTTAAAGAAGAAATCCCTCTCTTTATTATAATATCCTAATTTATCCGCCCGGGTGTAACTCAGATAAAGGGATATTCCCACTATAAATATGAAAATAGATGCAATCACGCGGGGAAAATACCAATAAATACCCGAATAATTAAAAAATGAATAGATTCCAAAGAAATTTAGATCAAAAAGGAAATGATAAACAACCATCAATAATACGGCTATTCCCCTTAAAAAATCTATTTCCCAAAATCTTTTCTGTAAATTCATCACATCATCCGCATTAAATAAAAATAATTAAACCTATTTTTCCTTAAATATTACTCGTATCTCATATAATATCAATCATCATAGAACAAATTAATAGATGAAAAGATATAGATTTACAATATAAAATTACAGAGGCCATTAAACATGTACGAAACCCTTCTATTAAAACAAAGTGAAATTAAACAACTCAGCAGCATGAAAGAAATAATCGGATATGTAGAAACAGCTTATTCTGTCCATGTTAAGCGTAAAGTACAGATGCCCGCCAAGAAGTATTTATTTTTTAAAAAATATGAAGGGGATCTACGGATAATGCCCTGCTTCATCCGTGGTTTGGATATGGCTGGGGTTAAAAATGTGAACGTGCACCCCAATAATAACCAACACAATCTACCTACCGTCATGGGTTTAATCGAGCTAGTTGATCCTAAAACTGGATTTCCCATCGCCGTGATGGACGGTACCTGGATAACCAACATGAGAACCGGTGCTGCTGGTGGGGTGGCAACAAAATACCTTGCACGTGAAGATTCAGAGATCCTAGGATTAGTAGGTGCCGGTATGCAGGCATTAACCCAGTTAATGGCTATAAAAGAAGTGATGGATATCAAAGAAGTGAAGGTATCCTGTAGAACCTGCTCTCACCGTGAAAGCTTCGCCAAAATGATTCGAGATGATTATGGTTTAGATGCTCGGCCAGTGGATACTATAAAAGAAGCAGTAGTGGATTCAGATGTTATTTCCACCACTACCCCTAGCCGTGAACCCATAGTTAAAAGAAAATGGGTATCTGATGGAACTCATATAAATGCAATGGGTGCTGACGCACCGGGAAAGCAGGAATTGGAAAGTCATCTTCTAGAAAAGGCCAAAATTATTATCGATTGCTGGGATCAGGCCAGTCATAGTGGTGAAATTAATATACCAGTCCATGAAGAACTTATTAGAAGAAGTGACATTTACGCCCGCATTGGAGATATTGTAAACGGCATACCCGGGCGAGAGAATGATAAAGAAATTACTGTTTTCGACTCCACAGGCCTAGCTGTACAAGACGTGGTAACCGCCTGGAATATCTGTCAAAAAGCCCTAGAAATGGGTATAGGTCAAAATATCAACTTCTTACAATAGTCCTTTCTGCATTTCTTAATCTAAAAATGATTTCTTATTTTTTGATAAGTTTTTTTCAAATTAACGAAATTAGGAAAAAATATAATAAAATTAGGTAATTTTGGGATTAAATTGATGGAAATAGTTTTATTCACAGCCACCTCATTTTTAGTGGGACTATCTGGTGCGCTGGTACCGGGACCAATGCTGACTATAACCATATCCGACTCGGTCAAAAAAGGATTTATAGCGGGGCCGCTAGTTGTTTTAGGGCATTTTATAGTAGAAATAGCTCTTATTATAATTATACTGGCTGGTTTCAGTTGGTTGATCGGTTCTACCAGTGCTGCATTAGTAATAGGCACCTTAGGAGGAATAACATTGATCTTAATGGGATATAAAACTTCAAAATCATCGAATTACCCCAAATTAATAAACACGACCAATACCACCACCAGATATGGATCCGTGCTGGGAGGTATTATCACCAGTATCTCCAATCCTTATTTCTTTATATGGTGGGCCACCATAGGATTGGCATTTCTATTTAAAGGATTAGAAATAGCTGGAATAATTGGAATTATAGGGTTTTTAATAGGGCATTGGTCAGCTGATTTTGGCTGGACCAGCACAGTATCATTCTTAAGTAGTAAAGGATCAAAAGTAATGAGTGAAAAACAATACCACTATATCATGAAAATATGTGGAGTGTTAATGATCCTATTAGGTTTATATTTCCTCATTTCTGTGCAGATGAATAATTTAAGTTCCTTATTGAATTATATATACTGATTAGAACCTAATGAATTGTTAAATTTATATAATTTCAAATATCAAGATTATTTATCTTAAATTTTATAATATCAAATATTGTAACCAAATTTCAACATTATATAAATTACTGGTGACTTTATGAAAAAAGCTAAAGCTGTGGTCTTTGATAATTCCGGTACTCTGATAAAAAGGTATCGGGCCATTAAAAACATCAAAACAGGGACTATATTCGATGATAAAAATTCCATTGATATCATTGATGAGGATATTAACCGGGCTTTGGTAGTTTTACAGACTGATCCTTCCAAATGTATCAATAAAGCCAATCCAAATCAAACTATTCATCATTTTCTTAAAAAAAATCATGTTAATTTTGATGTAAGCTATTCCAGTTACCCAGTTGACAAAAAAGAAGTTTTAAATATTATTAAAGATGACATATCTCAAGTTAGTGATGTGCAGGATACCTTGAATGAAGTTATTAGAAAACATTACAACGTGGAGATATGTAGTGGTTCAGGATTTATAATCAACGTTGCCCATGGTGAAGTGGAGTTCACCATCACCGCAGGGGGTAAAATCTTCAAAGAGGTTCCTAATGTAATTAATGAACTTAAAAAGCGAGAAATAGATATATTCGTAGCATCTGGAGATCGAACAGCTTCTCTAGAGCAGTTAGCAAGTTATATTGATATTCCTAGAGAAAATATCTATCCTACAGCTGATTCAAGACGGAAAAAAGAGATTATAGAATCTCTTAAAAAGAATTACAAGGTAATGATGGTGGGTAATAGTTCCAACGACATTCTTGCCATTGAAGAAGCAGATTTAGGGATCTTAACATTACAACAGGAAGAAGATGTTCCAAAGAAAGTTTTTGATAAGGCTGATGTTGTGGTTTACAATATAAAAGATATTTTAGCTGTTGATTTTTGATTTTCTTCTTTAAATTAGTTAATTTTTTTCTACTGTAGAAAAAATTTTGGATTTAAATTAAAATGATTCTATAAATTTTTTCTACAGTAGAAGATTTTTTATAAATATTACTGCTTGAAAATTGATTTCGGAAATAAATTATCAGGTTATAATACATAATCTATTTAAAAAAAGATTATATGGTAATTAAATCATATTCCATACATCCTAATCCTATTTCTTCAGCATATCTTAATTGTATACGCCCATCAACATTTTTCCAAACTCCTTTAAATTTATCAGAGTTCTTCTCATGATGATCATGTAACATGGATTCTTTAAATCCTTCCTGTTGGTTTACCAAATCGTAACATGCCGTATCCAATGCAACAGGATCATCAGATGCCAGTATTCCAATGTCTGGAACGATTGGAGCATCACTCCATGAAACACAGTCGCAATCTGGGGTTATCTCAA
>JAJFTX010000190.1 GCA_021372715.1 Methanobacterium sp.
CCACTAATTCCACCACCATATGCGGCATTCCCCACATATAAACTGGAAAAACCAGACCTATAGTGGGTGAATTTGCTTTTATTTTTTCATTAATAACTGATGGGATTGAAATCAGCTCTGAATCATCTAATTCATTTGCTATATCTTGGGCTACTGCCAGGGAATTCCCTGTACCTGTAAAATAAAAAATTTTCGTATTCATCTAATCCCTTCTTCGATAGATATTATTATCCTTCTATTTTTGCATAAAAATTATTTATATCATAAATACAATCTTCAGCCCATCTAATCAGGGTTTCAATGGTCATATGGCCTCTTTTAATGGTAAGTTGCCAGAATAGTACTTCTTTAGCTTCAGATTCAACAGAAAATTCACGGCTACAAACATCAAATTCCTTCTCAATACTCTCAAGTAAACTTAAATATTGCTCCATTTGAACAATAAAACGTTTAAATTGATTTAATACTTGTTTATGGTCTAATCTAGAACCAAAAAATATTCTTAACATGAATTCATCTCGATTGGGAGTTAACATTTTTTCTGGAAAATTTCCCAACCAACTAATAAATACAGCCTTCCCTGCTTCAGTTAGGGTATAAATTTTTTTATCGGGTCTATCCTCCTGTTTTTCAATATTTGAAGATAAATATCCTTTTTTTTCTAAAGCAGATAAATCCCTATAAATCTGACTTAAACTAGCTGCCCAAACATGTGATATGGACTCATCAAATACTTTTTTTAACTGATAACCGGTCATAGGGCCATAAGTTAGAAGACCTAAAAGTGCATAGGATAGTGACATAAAAACACCCCTTATATAACATGTGTAATAATATATAATTTGTAGAATATTATAGAACATGTTATATATAAAATTTTCTGTAGTATAGAGAAATTCCTAAAAAATATTAAAGAATTGGACAAATTAAATAGTGCCCGCAACTTCATAAGGCCCATTTTAATAACCCAAACTATGAAATTCAGCAAAGTAATAACCACAGAAGAGTGGATTTTCAAGTGTGAAAACTAAATATGGTATAAAAAACCAATATCTAGTATGGGAATTGTAAATATGGAAACAGCAGATTCTCGTTGGAAAACTTTATATAAGATAGGAGGAATAGCCGCTATTTTATCAGCACTGTTGCTTCTAATCGAAATCATCACATGGGTAGTCTGGCCCCAGCCCAATACTGTATTGGGTTATTTTACGCTTCTTCAGACCAATAAAATCATTGGTTTAATTGATTTTTATTTATTAGAGTATATTGCATATATACTATTTTTGCCCCTGTTTATGGCATTATATGTTGCCTTAAGAAGAATAAATGAAAGTTTAATGCTAATTGCGATTTCCCTTGCTATCCTGGGGATAGCTATTTTTCTTGCAACTAATAACTCGTTTTCCATGCTTTCATTAAGTAACCAATATTTGGTAGCAACAACTGAGACACAGAAATCTATTATACTGGCAGCAGGACAGGCAATGATGGTTAATACGGGTCAACGTTCTGTTGGAGGTTTTAATATGGGATTATTGCTAATTTCGGTTGCAGGTATAATTATATCAACTATCATGTTAAAAAGCAATAATTTCAGCAATAAAACAGCTTATCTGGGAATTTTAACCTTTATAATATCTTTGGCAGAATATTTCAGAATGATACTAATACCCTCTGAACTTACTCTTCTTCTAATCATAGCAATTCTATCCGGTATTCTTCTGTTAATATGGCTAATTATGGTTGGTCGAAGTTTGATAAAGCTTATTTATCTTTAAAATGGTGTTTCATAGTTATTTGGATGTTATTCCTTCTTTCTAATAATGAAATAACCATAAATCGAGATATAACAAAGGATAGCATATATCAAGAATGGGATCCTACAGCTTTCAATGAATGCTATGGAATTTTCTGGTGTTAAAATAGAAGTTCCCATGAAAAGCGCTAATACGGCCATGGTGATTCCCATTCCAATCATCTGACCCACCACCCTCATGGTGTTGAGACTGGCGCTGGATATACCATAAAATCTCTTTTCAACATATTTTAAAGAAATTTCAGTGCTGGAAGCGGCTGATAGGCCATATCCAAATCCAATAATTGCTAATCCGATTATAATAAACTGGAAAGTAGTGTTCATGTCTAAAAAGATGAAGAATGTTAATCCTACAGCGGTAAGTGCCATACCCATGGCTGCGATATATCTAGGTCTGGTGTAGTCCCTTAACCTACCTACTAAAACCGATGCAATAGCTATAAACACAGATTGGACACATAGTAATAGTCCGGCCTGGTCAGGACTTAGACCACGTAAGTTCTGCAGATAAAGACTTAAAAGGAAAATGGAAAAAATTCCAGGACCATAGTTAACCAGGGATGTGAGGTTGTTGATAATATAAATCCGATTGAAAAGTAATCTAGGATGAATTAATGGATTTGGAACCTTTTTCTGGAGCCAGATAAAGGTAAAACATCCAATTAAACCGATTATGGTTAGTAAAATACCGAAAAAGGTCGTGATAACGGATAAACCATACATCAAAGCTATTAGAGATAGGGCGAAGATGGAAATGATGGTAACATTGAATCCACCCACATCTTTCTCCAACCATTCTCCAGTCAATTTGAAAATAAACATCAAAACCAGGATGCCCCAGGGAATAGCAAATATGAATATACTTCTCCATCC
>JAJFTX010000199.1 GCA_021372715.1 Methanobacterium sp.
TTTATAACAAGAGTTATTCCCATAATGAGAAAACTGATCATAGTGATATCAGGGGTTTCTGGATTGAAAAATCTACCAATCGCTGATTGTAATATTTCAAAACAGGTTATGAATAATAAAAACGCTATCCCCAGTGATGCGAAGGTTTCAAATTTTTCATGACCATAAGGATGAACTTGATCTGGCGGACGGCTTGCGATTATTATCCCAATAATACCTATAATATTGGATGTCCCGTCGAACAGGGAGTGAAACCCATCCGACACCATACTAAGTGAATTGGTTAACCATCCATAGATCATTTTAGATAGAGCCACTGCGATATTTAGTGCTAAGACTATAATCAGCACCCTTTTAACGCTTGAATAGTATGATTTTTGATTCATAGCCATCGACATAGATAAAATTATTTAAATTGTCTATATACTTATTTTTAAACTATTTACTTATTTTTCTGCCTTCTCTTATTTATGATGAAACCAACCACAGCTAAAACAATAATTATTAGTACAATATTCCCTAAAAAGGTTATTTGAGACTCCAAGACCTGATAAACATTACCAGAGAACCATGCTACCAATCCCCAGCCTAAAATCTGCACTGCAGATCCTGAAAAAGTGGTGATCAGGTATTTTTTAATATCATATTTTATCAATCCGCAGAAAAGGTTTATGGCTATACTGGGGATTACTGGGAAACAACGGGCTAAAAACATGATTATATCATCATAACGGTTTCCTTTGAACTGTTTTTCAACATTCTCCACATCCTCAACTGATACTCCTAAAAATCGGCTGGTTTTCTCAATGAAAGGTTTTCCCAGCTTATAAGCCAACGCATAGTAAACCAGGGATCCTAAGGTCATACCCAGCGAAGCAGGAATAACAATTTTAATTACCAAGGTTCCTAAAGACATCAGAGAGAAACTAGCTCCTTGCATAACCAGGAAAGTGGAACTTATAACTATCAAACTAGCCGGGATGGGAACGATGATTTGCTCCAGTATACATCCCAAAAACACCGCCCAGGAAACATTAGCGATGATAAATGATTCCAGGCTACTGGTAAGTGTGGATAACATTATGTCTCTCTATATCATTCTCAATTAAAGTAGAATTTATCTGCCGTTTAGTGATGATTTTTAATAAATAACTTTCTTCAGTCCAGACCCCACTTCTTCCGGAACTTCAACTTCTGCTCAGCATTCATCCAATGACTACCATCACAGTAGGGTTTATTCTCTGATTTACCACAGCGACACAGGGTTACTCTATTTCGAGCTTCATATTCTGATCCATCTGATGATTCTATTGTTATTTTACCCCTAACCCAGATGGGTCCCTGACATTTCTTCTGTTCATCATGCACCAGAACTATGGAAGGTTCGAATTCCTTCTCAAATGCTTCGCCTGTTTTTTTATCCCATAAAACCAGCCTACCTGAAGGGCAGATCATAGCCTCTTCAATAGCCGTCTTTCTGGCTTCAGGGTTGTCCGATTCTTTGATGAGTTTCCTTATACCCCCCGATCTGAGGCAAAACCGGGAATGATCGCAGAATTCATAGGCATCAGTTAATTTCAGTTCAGGACCCTCAAACACTTCCGCCTTATCAATGTAAGGTTTTCGACTGGCAGTTTCCGTCCCGTCGAAGTCAATATCATTATGTGTACCGTCACAGTAAGGTTTATTTTTAGATTCCCCACATCTGCAGAGAGTATAAGTCTCCTGTTTAGGATATTCCTTCTCATCAACCAATTCCCGGGTGTGGCCTGCATCATCAGTGATTATCACCTGCTGGTAGAGTGGAACTCCACCAGATACCAAGTATGGCCCGTTTTTTATTATCTTAATTCTCATCTCAGAAGACATCACATCCCCTCCATTTTAGTGGACTGGGCGGGATTTGAACCCGCGGCCTCTGCCTTGCGAAGGCAACGCTCTACCACCTGAGCTACCAGCCCTCATTTAATTCCTTTATTTCTTTTCTTTGATCAATGCTAATAGAAAGTTTCTTTGTTTAACTTTTATTATTATTGTCTATAGAAATTTTCTTATTTTTACTCTAATAAATATAAAATTATTCTATTAAACTCTTTTAACTGAGTAAAAAAATTATTTGGAAAACTATTTCTAGCGGTAATCAATATGCTTAATTAATAATTAATATATGAGATAAATCACTATATTTCTGGGAGGAAACTTTAAAATATAGTTATTTGTGAGGTATACTATTTGATCAACCTAATAGATATATTATTTACCCTTATAATCGCTTTTACCATACTGATAGCCCTTTCCATATTATGGCCCTTACTAACCGGGGCTGCCTGGTCACCTGCATCCCGGAAGGTGGTGCATAAAATATTAGAGATGGCGGAAGTGGATTCTGATGATGTGGTATATGATCTGGGATCAGGGGATGGTAGAATCGTTGCCGAAGCTGCCCGAAGATATAATGCCAGGGGTGTGGGTATTGAAGTGGAACCATTGAGGGTGATCTGGTCCAAATTAGTCCTCAGGTTTTTAGGTCTTAATGGTTTGACCAAAATTGTTTGGGGAGATGTTTTTAATCAGGATATCAGTAACGCCACAGTAGTCACTGTTTTTCTGTGGCAGAGAACCAATGAAAAATTGAAAAAAAAATTACAGGAAGAGCTTAGACCAGGAACACGTGTTGTTTCATATATATGGACCTTCAAAGGTTGGAATGCCCTTGATATAGATCTGGAAGACCGGGTTTATCTATATGTAATAGGTAAAAGCGATTATTAATTATCCAATTTTATACGGAGTTTTATGTCATCAGATTAAGGATTATCTAATTTATGACAAGGAAAGTATTCAAATAAAGATTCAAGTAAATAAGGACGCTATAAATGGTGATCCCGCTGCAAATGCTAGTAATGTTATGATCATGCCGATTTTTATACGTTTTGAAACATTAGCTGCATTTTCAACTGACCGATCCTTTAATATGGATACTGCCCCGGATAAGAAGATCACAATGGCAACAGCCAGCAATGGCAGATAGAATATGGTTAATACACCTATAAAATACAATATAGGACTGGTTAAACTGGCGAATATCATAAATGAAGCTGCTGTGATAGATGATACCCTCATTCCATATGCTATGGGTAGGGTATTTGCCCCTTCCTGTTCATCTCCCTTCACATCTTCCATATCCTTTACGATCTCCCTCATCATGGTGGTTAGAAAGGCATAAAAGCCCAGGTAGATGGATACGGTAATTGCTCCTACAACAACTCCGCCGAAAACAAAGCTTAATCCGGTTAAAAAGGAAATAAGTAGGTTTCCTATTAACATCTTCTTTTTAAGACTGTAAGCATAATAAAACATTAAAAGAGCACTGGTTAATGCAATTAAACCTGGAATTAAATTGATTAAAAATCCTAATAAAATACCAATTACTGCCAGGGCCCATGCATAATAACCAGCCTGCCTATGAGATATGCGGCCAGAAGGAATGGGACGTTCTGGTTTATTAATGGCATCTATTTTATAATCGAAATAATCATTTATTGCATTTCCAAATCCAGTTACAATGAAAACCACAGCACAGGCTAGAACAACATAAAAATTGAAAACTCCACTAATTGCCGCCATTAATAATATGGATATAACGGCCAGTATAGCATTTCCAGGTCTTATTATTTCTAAATAGGGATTCATATGCCGTCCTACTTTAAAAGAACTCTCTTTCTTATAGTTTTAATGATCTTATTGGTTAATCCACATTCAAATACCGTTGTATTTCTTCTATTTCTAACTTTTATTATATAAAATACAAATATTAATCCAGATTAATGTAATCATTGAATATTAATAACTTTCAATTAAAATGGAAAAAACTGATCATCACTATTTTTACGATTAAACAAGTATGGATTATAATTAAATGGTAACTAAAACTATACCAGAACTTCTGGCCCCTTCTGGTTCATTTAATGCTCTTGAAGCTGCGGTTAATGCCGGTGCTGACGCTATATATCTGTCAGGTAAGAGTTTTGGAGCTCGTTTTTATGCGGAAAACTTCGATGAACATCAGATGAAAGAAGCAATAGAATATGCTCATCTACGTAATTTAAAGGTATACGTTACGGTTAACACCCTGGTTAAAGATTCTGAACTGTTAACTGTTGCCGAACATCTTTTTAAGCTTTACCAGTTAGGTATAGATGCGGTGATCCTGCAGGATGTAGGTGTGGCTTCCATCTGTCGGGATCTGGTACCGGATTTGGATATGCACACCTCCACTCAGATGACCATCAATAACCTGGAGGGGGTAAGATGGGCCTATAATTTTGGTTTTAAGCGGGTGGTTTTGGCCCGGGAACTCAGTCTAGAGGAATTAAAGCAAATATCAAGATCCATGGGTAAGAAGATAGAACTGGAGATATTCATACATGGGGCTTTATGTTACTCCTATTCTGGCCAGTGCCTGCTTTCATCTGTAATAGGCGGTCGTAGTGGTAACCGGGGCAGATGCGCCCAGCCCTGCAGGAAACCCTACCGATTATTACAGGGAGAAAAGGACGATTATGGTAAACTCAGTAATCCCACCCTCATTACTACTGAGAAGTACTTGTTATCCACCCGTGACTTAGCCTCATATAATCAGTTGAATGAAATATCAAACCTTTCTTTAAACTCCCTTAAAATTGAGGGAAGGATGAGATCAGCAGAATATGTAGCCCTGGTAGTCAGCATCTATAGGAAAGCGTTGGATGCCATTAAAAAAGATAAATGGGTTCCTGATGAAGAAGATCTTTTAAAGCTGAAATTGGCCTTCAACAGGGGCTTTACATCGGGATATATGTTTGAAGATGATAAGAAATCTTTAATGGGCCGAGAAGCTCCTGGAAATAGGGGTTTATATCTTGGAAAGGTTATAATCACCAAAAATAGGGATAAAAATGGTAAATACCAGAGTAATAGAAGTGCAAAAGGGAATTCAACAATTATTAATTTGAATCCTAAACTGGATAGTTTAAAATCTAATTTTAAGCTGGAAAAAGGGGATGGAATTGTCTTCATATCCCCCAATAACAATAAAAAACCTTATGGGATGATTATTGAAGAGGAACCCACATATCTGAGAAAATCACATGAATTAATATTGAATACAAAAAAGGTTGTTCCCATAGGTTCTAAAGCCTATCAAACACGAGATATTTCCCTTTTAAAAATTGCAGAGAATATAATTCAACAAGATGTAAAAGAACAAACAATACCCCTGGATATTAATTTAAAATGGAACAAAAAGAATAATCCCATCCTGGATGGTAAATTAACCGGAGCAAACGATGCCAAACTTAAAATCCATTTTAAATCAGATTTAAAAATGGAAAAAGCCATAAATAGGCCTTTAAATAAGAATCAGATTGTAATTCAACTGAAAAAGACGGGTGGAACCCCATTTAATATTAGGAATGTAGAAATAGATTATCCTGGTAATTTATTTACCCCCTTGAGTAAATTGAACCAGATCAGACGTGAATTTATAAAAAAGGCAGAATCAAAGTTGTTAAAAAGTTACCAACCCACTGATAATTCTGTGGAATCTGCTTTTAAACGGCTCGAAAAGATTAAACATGATTTAAATCAAACTAAAGCCCCTCAGATCATTAAACAAGATCCTGAGATATTATTTGATAAATTTAATGTGGTAAATCTATCAGATTCCTATAATTCCCTGGGAATTGCGGTATATTGTAGTAGTTTAGAATCTGTCAGGGGTTCTCTAAGTGCAGGTTGCAAACGAGTCTACTTCGAACCTTCATTAGGGGAAGAATGCATTATTGAACCTTCCTGCAATCCCATCAACTGGCAAATCCATAATGAAGAAATGAATGAACTTTTACTGAAAGCCCATAAATTATGTACGACCCATGATGCTGAACTTATCTGGAAATGGCCCAATATAACCCGAAACAGTTGGTTGGAGAACTTATCACCATTAATTAAATCTTTAAATGTTGAGGGAATTTCTGAGATAATGATTGGCAATTTAGGATCTCTAAGAGTGGTTAATAATCTAGATCTTCCTCTTTTGATTTCTGGTTCTGTAGGTCTCAACTTATGGAATCATAGAAGCGTGCTAGAACTTTCTTCGGTATTGGACAGATTTACACTCTCAAACGAGCTTTCATACCAGGAACTTCTGGAATTAACCCTGCATAAATCTGTTAAGAAAAGCTCTTTTGATCTCATAGTGCAGGGGAATTTAGATTCCCTGGTATCTGAGGATTGTCTGTTGGAAATAGTTCATAATGGGCAGAAATTAATAAACAGATTTTGGGGTATTGAAGATGTGAAAAAGCGAATTTTCCCCCTATGGACAGATGATGAAGGCCGAACTCATATTTCAAATTCGGTTGAGTTGTGCCTGATTAATTATCTTCCCCAATTAAATCAAATGGGAATTCAACATTTGATAATAGATACTAGAAATAAACCCAGGAAATATGCTGAAAAAATGATTAGCTACTATTTGAAAGGTTTGGATTTCCTAGATAAAAACCAAGGCAACCTGAAATCCCTGTATGAACTTAAAAATAAAGTTAAAAAAATATCACAGGGTGGTATAACCACTGGAAACTTCATAAAAGGGTTAAGTGAAAATTCATAGTTGAAAATTCTTTTTTATAAAATAATTACATTCCTCTTATCAATTATAATTTATTTTTTAAACCACCATCAACATAAATAAACTTACATAGATTTATAATAAGTTTAACATACTAAGTTCATACATTTAATTGGATGATTACGTTATTGATGATCTAAAAGAAGCTGGTGTTAAAATGAGGGTATTTGATCTTCTTAAAACCAGAATAGAAAAAATGGAAGAAAAAAGTGACATAAAAGGCCTAATACTGGCCTTAAAAGATGATGACGAACAATTACGTCTGGAATCGGCACGCGCCTTGGGCAAGATAGGCTCACCAGAAGCCATAGAACCACTAACCCAAACCCTACACGACCCAGACAAAGGAGTAAAAGAAGAAGCAATAACCGCCCTAGGAAAAATAGGAGACCCAAAAGCAACACCACCACTCATAGACGCCCTGAACAGCCAATACATCTCAATAAGATGGAGAGCCGCCCAAGCACTGGGAAAAATAGGCTCACCAGAAGCCATAGAACCACTAACCCAAACCCTACACGACCCAGACAAAGAAGTTAGGGAAGAAGCAATAACCGCCCTGGGAAGGATAAACATCCAACCCATACTAAAAGACCTGAAAAGCAACGACTCAGGTGTTAAATCTGACGCCATCACAGAAGTAAACAGACCTCCTAAAAAATCAAAACCTCAAACTATCAATAACAAGTCGAAAGTCAGAATTTCTACAGGACCTGAAGAAAAAATTAGTAAACCCCCTGAAAAAGAAATAGTTAAAGAAGCAGGAATAACTGAAAGCACCAAAGTAACTGATTCAGAAAAAAAGGAACCAGAAACAGAGGAAACTGGTGAAAAGAAACTAGGCTTCAAGGAAACCGTAAGATTAATTTCTAAAGGTAAAATTAAGGAAACCCCAAAAGTTCAGCTTTCAATAGAGGATAAACAAGAAATTACGCCCAGTGATGAGGAAAAACCTGTAATTACATCCAATAAAGAGGATAAAGAAGAAATAACTCAAAAAACTGAGGAAAAATCTGACTTAAAAGAAACTAAAACAATTAAAATAGCAAAAAAAGACAGGAAATTAAAAACAAAAGAAATCAGTAGGGCAAAAGATAAAAAAAGAGAATTATCATCCCCAGATGAAGAAATAAAAAATCTGGAAAAACCCCCAGAAATTGAAAAAGAAGCCCCATCTATAGAAGGAGAATCATCCCTGGAACCAACCAGCATCCATGATGAAAAAATTGAACAAATGACTATGGCCCCCAAAACACAGGAGACACCTGATTTTAAAGATAAATTAGAAACAGATCCCATGAACAATGAAGTTATAGAAAAAGAAGAAGTTATCATGGTTGAAAACGACACAGGAGCTGAAACAGAAGTTTCAATTAATTCTGGATTAGAAAGGGAAGAATCTGAAGAAGAAAATATTTTCATCAGCAGTGATAATGCTGATTTTAAAGATAGAGAAAAAAAATTGTATGATAAAGGTTTGTATCATCTAATTCGGCGATTTGTGCGTAAATCAAAATATGAATACTTGGATAATTTTATGCGCAAGTCTCGTTATGATTATCAATTTACTGATCTGCAGAAATTAAAGGACCTGCTGGTTTATAAGGGGATAGAGTTCACTGCTGAAGAAATACGGTGGTTAGTCCAGGAAGAAGTGAAAAAACAGGATTATCAAGAATTTGAAGATAAAATATTATTAACTGAACACCAGTCCCTAGAGCAGTACCTGGAAAACTACATCAAAAATTATCCGTTAGATACTCCAGAGAATATCCAAAACATGGAAAAACTACTACGAAAAGAAAGAATAGCCACAGAAAACCTGATAAAGCACATAGATAAAACCCGGAGACGTAAAGAGATATTGGATTTTCAAAACAAATTACTCCAACCTACTATGGGAACTCTTGAAGAAAAGGATTCTCCTTCTATTTTAATTAAATTTATGAAGAAGGACCTGCTAGAGAAAAGGGATAAACTGATCTCCACTGGTGAATATAAATATATTGAGAATTTTCTGCGAATGTCCAAATATGACTATCATATGGGTGATCTTCAAAAGTTCAAGAATATGTTGGAATATAAGGGAATAACCTTCCAGGATGAAGAAATGATATGGCTAATCCAGGAAGAAATAAAAAAACAGGATTATCAGGAATTTGAAGAAAGAATAATGGAAACACAACCACATAAACCACAACAATACCTGGAAAATTACATAAACAGTTACCATCTAGACACTCCAGAGAATATCCAAAACATGGAAAAACTACTACATAAAGAAAGAATACCCACAAAAAACATGATAGAACAGATAGAAAAAGCCAGGAAAGAAAAAGAAATAGAAGAATTCGAAAAAAAATTGTATAAGAAACTCGAACCAAGTTATAATTCAATTCCAGTAATAGAATCCAATGTATCTAAGGATAAAGCCCTTAAAAATGCACAAATTCTCAATAATCTTGGTAATTTATTCTATGATCTGGGAAAACCCGATGAAGCCCTGCTATATTATGATAAATCCCTATATATCTATCCGGATTATATAGATGCCTGGAAAAATAAAGGATTAATTTTCTACACCATGGGAAGATCACAAAAGGCAGTCGCCTGCTATAATCATGTTTTGAAGATTGACCCTGACTATGGGGAAGTGTGGCTGGATATTGGTGTTATCCTATTTGAATTGGGCAAATTGAGAGAAGCCAAAATATGTTATGATAAAGCCCTGGACATGGATCCCAGTTACAATAAAGAAACCAGCCTTTATTCGCGGCGGTTCCTGCATAAAAATCCCTATTACCAGGAAATTTTTGATAATTATTTGGATTCAGTTTCATCTATCGAGCTTCTTGAGGAATCATCTGATTCATTATCCCCTATATCTCAGATAATGCAGTTGTTGATGAATTTAAATCATTGAATATCATATAATACAGTGTTTTACAGATAATCAATTAAGGTCAAGTATTGATATGAAGGAGTATGCAGGGGATATCAGGAACATCAAAGGTGTGGGAGACCGTCTTTTTGATAAGATTATGGCTAATTTTGGGGGAGAGGATGAATTTCTCCAGGCTGCAAGGAATTTTGAAGTGGATCGAATAGCCAGTGTAGATGGTGTGAGCCAACGCAGGGCTATAGAAATAGTTAATGTGGTTTTAGGAAATCCTTCCAAGGATTTTTTGAAAACTGAACCTGCTTTTGAAATATATCAGAATATCTTGGATAAGATACTGCAATATGCTAGTACGCAGTATGGTAAAAACAGGATTAAGTTGTTAAGCCCGGTTAATGATGAAGGAAGCATCCAAAGAAGTATAGAATATATTATGAACACTAAGAAAGCCGTGAGTGAGCTTCCCATTAATGAAATAAGAAATTTACTTAAAAAATTAGGCCCCATAACTAAACCAAAACCAAAATATAATCCTTCTCATGCTATTTTAATAGAATCAAAGGATGATTACCATAGATTAACTGATTTAGGATTGAATAGTTACCTCCCCATAATAAACGGGGATGAAATAGGTGATCCTAATGATTTTGAATTCATGGTATATGTTTACAGTGAAGGAATGATAGATTTAGGTGATGCCCTTAATGTTGTTATGGTGAATCATGAAGCACAGGATTATGAAATAGTTCCTGATATAATCCTATCTTTTTATATTGAAAATCATTCTCTTTTATCAAATATTTTAAAAATTAAAAAAATATTAGGCCAGGAATCTATACTTGATGAAGTTTTAGATATTTTAGATTCACTGGAAGCAGGGAGTATAGATGAAGATATCTTAGATATCACTGTGGTCGCCGCTAAGAAGAAGGCAGATACAAAACTGAAAAAAAGCATAAAAAGTATTGATTTGAAGGGTGATGAAGTTTTAGACCTTTTAAATGAGGGTATGCCTGGTAAGATCCAGAAAATATTTGATGAAGTTATTAAAGATGCCCGTCAGGAGATTAAAGATAAAACTGGTTGTTCTTTTGATCCTTTCATCCAGAAGTATCCTATCGAAGTTGATCTTAATGAATTAGAAAGGGTTAAAAAACAGGAGTTAGCTAAGAAGAACATCCTTGACTTTGAAAATAAGGTTAAAGCTGCAAATCGTCTTAAAGAGTTGAGAAGTAATGTGGAAAATGAGATCAGGGAAATTTATCAATTTGATTATGAGTTTGCACTGGGATGCTTTGCCCATTACTATGATCTTAATCCTCCGGTGATTGGTGATGGATTCAGTTTCAAGGATGGAATTAATCTTAATTTAGCTTTAAATAGGGATGAAAGTATACAGAAAATCAATTATAATCTTAGATCACCAGATAATGTGGTTCTGCTTACAGGAGCTAATAGTGGTGGTAAAACCACTTTATTAGAGACATTGGCTCAGATTTTCATTATGACCCAGATGGGTCTACCTGTTTGTGCCTGTGAATCCAAGATTCAGCTCTTGGATGAGTTGTATTTCTTCTCTAAAAAAAGAAGCCTGGATGCGGGTGCTTTTGAATCTTTTCTTAACACTTTCATGCCTATTGTTACTAAAAAATGCCATAAATTGATTTTACTTGACGAATTAGAAGCTATTACTGAATTAGAAGCTGCTGTAAAAATTATCGCCAGTTTCATGGATTATGTGAGAGATTCTGATTCTTATGCTATTATCGTGACTCATATGGCCCGGGAAATCCTTAAATATAGTGATGTAAGGGTTGATGGAATTGAAGCACAGGGATTGGACGAGAATTATAATCTCATTGTTGATAGAAGTCCTCGTATGAATTATTTCGCTAAAAGTACCCCTGAACTAATATTAAAACGGATGTATGAGAAGTCTGATGGAAGATTAAAGGAGATCTATGGTGAAATGCTTGATAAATTCAGGGATTAATTATTTTTTTCTTTTTCAAAATTAATTTTTAGAGTATTGCTCAGTTCTGATTCAAATCCGCTTTCTATTATCATGGATATTTCAGAATCCCCCGATAAGATAAAGTTAAATTCAAACATTGCCTTATCCATTTCTAATGGTATAGAATCCTGAGTATTTGCTGCTTTAACTCCATCTATGATGCTTGAAAAACTTTTAGCAACCATTTCATCCATTCCCAGCAGCTCTATTTCTTTATCAATTTTACCTTCTTTAAGGGGTTTTAAGGTTATAGCGGTGGTTTGTATGGATTTTTCAGACAATTTTGAGCCGAACTCTATTTTACCCAGTATGGGAATGTTTAAACTTAATTTTGCACGGTATCTGCAGTAGCTATAGTTTTTAAAGTTAATTCTATATTTTTAATTTTGATTCCAAACTCCTGCATCTCTGCCTGTTCTATAATAATTGATTTCTTAAAGCTATTTACCAGATAGGCTACTGGTATGCTTCTAACATTGAATCCCTTATTTTTTTGAGTTATATCTATTAATTCCTTAGACATTTTGGTCTACCTCCCTGTTATTATTTGATAACATATCATTTTAATGTTATATTATTAGATAAAAATATTATATGTTTAATCATATCCTCCAGAAGCTGCATCAATGAATTAAAAACCAGGGTATTTTTTATGATAATCTTTATTTTAATGGATTTGATAAGAGATTGGAAGTGGATATGATTATTATAGGAATCGACTTAGCAGGTAAAGAAGAAAATCCCACAGGCATATGTGTTACAGGGACAGATAAGGTTATTTTAAAAACTTTACACAGTGATACGGATATTATTAAATATGTAAAAAAAATTAACCCATCCATTGTTACCATTGACGCGCCTTTATCCCTACCTAAGGGCCGCTGCTGCTTGGAGAAAGATTGTAAATGTGCTTCGGGTGGGCATCTCCGGAAAGCAGAACGTGAAATTCGTCCCTATGGTAGGGTACTTCCACTTACCTTTAAGGGGATGAAGATGCTTACTCTGCGAGGAATAAGACTGGCTCAAGAACTTAGAAAAGATTTTGAAGTTATAGAAACCCATCCCCGAACTATTCAGAAGATGCTGGGTTTTAAGGATTTAAAAGATGATTTAAGTAAAGTATATAAATTGTCCAATAATCCCACGGAACATGAACTAGATGCTCTTCTTGCCGCGATGATTGGAAATTTGTATATTAATGGCCTTTATCTAGAGCTGGGTGATCCTGAAGAAGGGACAATTATTTTACCATTATTATGATGATTATAGGTCCTATGATCCGTGGAAATTATTATACCAAAGAATCCATAGTATATAAAACTCTATTTTTTGGTCTATCTTAATATTTAGAATATATAATCTCTTTAATAAATTAAAAAAAACATAATAATATAATATCAGTTGAATTCCGGTGTATTTTTATGGCATCAATTTTAAACTGGGAAGAAAAGATAAATCAATTAAAAATATCTAATCCAGACACATACCTTATTTTTAAAAGAATATATAAATATAATACTGATACAGGCTCAATGAATATCCCCAATTCATTTAAAGATAATGCCATATCCTATTTGGGTGATAAATCCCTTTCTAATCAAGAGAACTTAGAAAGAATTGAACAGCAGAAGATTATCAAATTTTACAATATATGGACTGGTGAAGGTGCTGTTTTTAATTCATTAAGAGCTAAGAGACCCGGGATTAAAGCAGGAAATAGAGAAAATCAACTCGAAAAACTAATTCAGGATTCTGAAGAAAACTGTGATTTCTGTAATCCAGAAAAATTCACTCCTTCAGACTCGTTTGGAAGAGTTAAAAGTGAATTTTGTATCACAGCAGCAAATTTAGCAAAATACGATGCATATAGCAGCTTAATAATATTCAAAAAACACAACCCCCTGGATTTCAATCAGGAAGAATTATCTGACTATATAAATACCGCTTTCAAGTGGTTTAATCGGGTTTATGAATATGATCGGAGATATAAATTCCCTTTTATGGTTTGGAATTGTTTGTATAAGGCCGGTGCATCACAGGTGCATGGACATGCTCAAATATTAATGACTCGTGACTTTCCGTATGCTAAAATAGAAAATATAATAAATACTTCTATAAATTATAAAAAACAAGTGGGTAAAAATTATTTTTCAGATTTATATAAGTTACATCATTCTATGGGGTTAGCCCATAGTAAAGGTGAAGTGAAAATAATAGTGAGCATTACTCCCCTGAAGGAAAAAGAAGTTTTAGTTATCTCCCCAAATCCCCCATCCAAATCATTAGAAGCTAAAAAAGTTATTTTTAAGATTTTAAGAAATTATATTGATGTTTTAGGTGTGGAAAGTTTCAATTTATCAATTTATTGCCCAAAATATCCAGTTAATAATATCCCCTATCTAATTAAAATTATAGACCGTGGTAAGCTTTTTTCGAAAACTGCCGATATGGGAGGTATGGAACTATATGGAAGTAGTGTAGCTTCTGATGATCCATATAACATCATTCAACACCTAAAGGAAATTCTTTAAAATCATATAAAAAAGCTAAGATTATGACCCCCAAATACCTCTTTAAACATTTAAATGAACTGGAAGGATTTAAAGATAAAGATACCGCTATAATAACCGATATAGACGGTACCATTAGTGAAATTGCCCCCACCCCTGATGAAGCCATGATAAGCTCTAATATGCGTACAGAACTTATCAAACTGAAAGATAAATTCAAACTGGTGGCGGTAATCAGTGGCAGATCTGTATTAAATGCTAAAAATATGGTGAACGTGGAGGGACTGCTCTACGTAGGAAATCATGGGCTGGAATATCTGAAAAACGGAGAAATGTCAATGGTCCCCGGAGCTGTAGAATACCTTGATCTTATCCCAGAACTGGAAAAAGAATTAAAGAAAGGAGAGTTATCCAAAATTAAAGGTTTGATTTTTGAAGATAAGGGTATTTGTTTATCTGTCCATTATCGGGGATGTGAAAACCCGGAGGATGTTCATGAAATCATATTAAAAACTCTTCAAGACGTTCCCCAGTCCAAAAAATTTAAAGTAAGCGAAGGACGCAAAATAGTAGAATGTAAACCCCCTATTGGCTATGATAAAGGAGTAATATTGGAGGATATTATCCAAAAATACCATTTAGAAAAGTTAATTTATTTAGGAGATGATATTACCGATGCTGATGCATTCGGTAAATTAAAAGAAATGGAAAGTAAGGAGAAAATCAGGGGCGCTGGTGTTTTGGTACTCTCCAGTGAGATACCATCTTATGTTAAAAATGATCCATCTTTTTCAGTTAATGGAGTTGATGATGTTTTAAAATTTTTCAGGTGGCTGTCTAACTAAATTAAAGCATTATTTAAAGCCTAAACAAGGATTAAAGGCTGTATATTACTATTAATCGAAAGTTGTATTATAGTGAATCCATATATAATATACTATGATAAAGGCCGTGTTAATGGCTGGTGGAAAAGGAAGCAGGATTCGTCCACTCACTCTTTCCAGACCTAAACCTATTATTCCTGTGGCTAATCGACCCTTAATTGAATATGTAGTCGAAAAAATAAGAAATTCAGGTTGTAACGAATTAGTGGTCACTTTGAGCTATTTAAAAAACCAGATTAAAAACCTGCTTAAAAAAGACTATTCAGAAATGAACATAAGATTTTCAGTGGAAAAAACACCACTTGGAACTGCAGGAGGGGTTAAAAAAGCCGCTAAGTATCTCGATGATACATTTTTTGTTTTAAGTGGAGATGTTTTAGTGGATTTGGATTTAGATAAATTATTAGCTTTTCATAAAAAAAATAAATCCCTGGCCACTATGTTACTAACCACAGTTGATAACCCCAGCCATTTTGGGATCGCGGTGATGGATGATACCAATAAAATTATTAGATTTTTAGAAAAACCATCTCCCGAGAATGTTTTCAGTAAAATAGCCAACACCGGCACATATGTCCTAGAGCCAGAAATACTGGACTATATAAATACTGAGAAAAGTGAAATCGATTTTTCTAAGGATATCTTCCCCCAATTAATAGAAGAAAAAGCAGGAATATTTGGATACGTACTCGATGGATATTGGAATGATGTAGGAAGACCTAAAACATTCCTTCAAGCAAATTATGATGTCCTAAACAAAAAGATTAGTCCAGAACCTCGTGGAAAAAATTTAAAGGAAGGAGTGGGAAGACTAGGTGATATGTGGGTTGGTAAAAATGTGGAGATTGAAAATAGGGTCAGAATAATTGGACCAGTAGTAATAGGAGATAACTGTGTCATAGAAAAAAACTGTACAATAGGGCGTAATAGTGTTATCGGTGATAATATCCATTTAGAAAAGAATTCAACCATTAAAGGTTCTGTTATCTTCCCAGATAGCATCATAAAAGAAGGTTCCTATCTCAAGGATTGTATTGTAGATTGTAATTGTAATATTGAAAAGAATAGTTTCATTGAAAGGGGTGCAATTTTAGGAAGTAATGTCCATTTAGGGTCATTCAGCAGAGTTATGTCCAAAAGATCCATATACAACAGTACGGTAATTCTACCGGAATCTATTGTAGACTCGGATTACCCTATTGTAAGCTGAATTTCTAAACACAATAATTGGTAAATATAAAGATTTACCAGGAGAAAAAATGACTAAATACGTCCGGAACATTAGAGGTGTGGCAAATAAAGAGATCACCAATGAGTTCGCTTCTCGTCTGGGTACCCTAGTTGGCAATTTCATAGGTCAAAAAAAGCAAGTAGTGGTAGGCAGAGATTTTAATGTTACATCCCAAATGATCAAAAGATCATTAACCACTGGACTGATGGCAGCGGGTATGGATGTAATTGATTTCGGAATTGCCCCAATACCAGTAATACACTATGGTAAAGAATTTTATAACGCCACAACCATGATCACAGTTAGTAGATCTAATCTAAGACCTGAAGAAGTTGATATTAAAATATTCAGTGACCATGAAATTCCCTTGGAAGCATATGTTAAAAAAGTGCCCTGGTATGAGATAGGAGATCTGCAATATGTTTATGAATACAGAGACATCTATATGAGGGCTATCCTCAAACAAGTAGACACAAAAACCATAAAAGAGAAGGGATTTTTGGTGGTTTTAGATAAAAAAGAAAACGTTGATCGGCCTTTCACTCCTCAGATATTGAATAAAATCGGTTGCGAGACAGTGTTAATCGAAAGCATGGATGGTCAATCTACAGGTGATTTCCCTGAACCAAGCCCTAAAAGAATATCTCTGGTTTCCGAACTAATCACCGCCATAGGGGCTGATTTGGGTCTTGTACTGGACAATGATGGTGATCAGGTGGTTTTCATTGATCATAAGGGAAATATTATCCGGGAACAAACCGTTCTGGCTATTTTTGTTAAATATGTAATGAAAGACAATCCCGGTGGAAACATTGTATCATCAATAGTTGCATCCCAGTCTGTAGAAGAAATAGTGAAAGATGCTAGGGGTAAATTTATTAAAACTTCAGTCGATGATGTTTTAAAAGAAATAGATGCTAATAACGCAGTATTTGGTGGGGATGAACCTGGTATGTATGTCTTCCCAGAATTTCAGAACTGTTTCGATGCTATATTAGCTGTGGTGAAGATGCTGGAAATAATGGCCAAAGAGGACTCTACATTATCATCTCTAGCAAAGGGGATAAAAGAGTATAACCGAACTGGTTTCACCATAGAATGTGAGCATGAGAAAACAGATGAAGTTATAGAAATTTTCATGACTAGATTTGAAACTGAACATAACATCAACACTGTAGACGGTATTAGGATCGATTTAGATGAATCTTTCATATTAATAAGGCCTTCCCGTTTCGAACCACTGATAAGAGTTTACATTGAATCTACATCCGCACCAAAATTACAGGAACTAACTGAATATGTAAAGAAAATCATCGAAAATGTTTAATCACCTATTATAATTATTCTATTTAAATTTTAACCAAAGAAGTTTTGAATATTTGGTGTAAAAATGAATATTCCAGACCAAGACAAAATTTTAGAGTTTTTAAAGGATAAAAATTTGATTGTTGTATCTAACCGCGGCCCTGTAGAATTTCATAAATATAATAATAAGATAAAGATGAAAAGAGGGGCCGGAGGCCTTGTTTCCACCCTCTTACCCCTCATGGAAACTCTTAATGGGGTCTGGATTGCCAGTGCTATGACTCCCGGGGATGTGGAAATTGCCAAGCGTTACACAGAAAACAGGGTACCCATTCCAGAAGATGATCCTCTTTTTTGGGTGCCATTTGTGGTGGTCAATCCTGATCGATATGAATTTTATTATAGTACCATCAGTAATCCTTTACTCTGGTTTGTTCAGCACTACATGTGGAACAGTCCTTACACTCCAAACATTGATGATAAAATACATCAAGCCTGGGATGAAGGTTACCAGTACATGAACCAGAAATTTGCAGAAAAAGTCCTGGCAGAAAGTAAAAGAAGCAACAAAGAACCTCTAATAATGTTACAGGACTATCATCTCTACTTGTGCCCTACTTACATCCGGGAAAAAATGAAAAATGTATTCCTAAGCCAATTCATCCATATTCCTTGGCCTCAATCAGAATACTTTAGTATCATACCGGAATATATGAGAAAAGCAATTATTGATGGACTATTATCCAACAACCTATTAGGATTTCACATCCCCCGTTATGTCACCAATTTCTTACAAACCTGTGAAACATACGCGGATGAAGTGGACTATGACCATGGAATAGTCCGATATAATGGTCAGACAACCCATGTTAAGAGTTATCCAATTTCAGTGGATTATGAAGGAATTAAAAAACAAGCAAGCTCCCAGGAAGTCTCTAAAAACGAGGAACTCATCAAAGAAATTAAAGGAGAATGTTTTCTTTTTTACCGTACAGACCGGGCTGATTTAAGTAAGAATATTATTCGGGGATTTCAAGCATACGAACTCTTCTTGCATAAGTATCCACAGTATCAGGGCCAGGTGAAATTTTTAACTACAGGAAAACCCACCAGACAACAGATCAGAGAATATCATAATTATTATTATGATATCATAGAAATAATCGATGATATAAACATAAAATACGGTAAAGATGATTGGAAACCAATAGAATGGATATTTAAAGCAGATTATGAACT
>JAJFTX010000203.1 GCA_021372715.1 Methanobacterium sp.
AAAACTTTAAAAGACCTTCCGGAGAAGTTGAAGGACTAATGAAACTGTTTAAACATAATTTTGAAACCATAGCCCAGAATAAAAGGATTCATAAAAATGAAGTAAAATTAAAAGCTGTGGGGAAGTTAGAACTCTTACCAGATGATGTTAGGGAAGCAATAAAAATTGCAGAAGAAGTTACCAGCAAATACAATAAAAGGCAAGTTAACATCGCTATAGGATATGATGGACGTTTGGAGATAGTTGATGCTATAAAAAAGATAGCAAACGAGGTTAAAAGTGGTAAACTGGATCCTGAAGAAATTGATGAAAAAATAGTTAATGAAAACCTATACACTGCGGGAATGGTAGATCCCAACTTGATTATAAGAACCAGTGGGGAAGAAAGACTCAGCGGATTCCTATTATGGCAATCATCATATTCAGAATTATATTTCTGTGACAGCTTATGGCCTGAACTCAGGAAAGTGGACTTTTTACGTGCTCTGAGATCTTATCAGCAAAGAGAAAGAAGATTCGGTGTTTAAACTACTGATTTTTATATACATTTTCATTTCTCATTATAATATAAAAGGTGAATTTATTGATCGACGCCCACTGTCATGTTGATTTTAAGGAATACAACCGGAACCGGGAAGAGGTAATGGAAAGAGCACAGGATAGACTGGATGCAATCATAAATTCAGGAGCAAGTTTAGGCGGTAATCGGCGGACATTGAAGCTTGCAAATGAATATCCGGGATTTTTGTATCCATCTTTAGGTTTCCATCCAAAAAACGCACAAAAAGCAGATTCAATTATCATTGAACAATCAATCCAAGAAATAGAAAATAATATAGATAAAATTGTAGCATTGGGTGAGACTGGTCTTGATTTTCATGGTTTAGAGGATGAAGAAAATAAAAAAAAGCAGAAATCAGTTTTTGAAACTTTTTTAGAATTAGCTGCAGAATATCAACTGCCCTTGGTGATCCATGCCCGTGATGCAGAGAGAAAAGCACTGGATATGGTAAAAAAACAGGGTCTTAATGAGGTCATATTTCATTGTTATGGGGGTGATGCCAAAACAGCAAGTTTAATTGTAGAGGAAGGTTACTATATTTCCCTATCAACCATAATTTGTTTCTCCAAACATCATCAGGACCTGGCCGGGAAAATACCCCTTTCAAACATATTAACAGAAACTGATAGTCCATATTTATCCCCTTTTAAAGGTAGAAATGAACCTGCATTTGTGAAAGAGGTGTTGAAGACATTATCACAGGTAAAGGACATCTCCCTAGTTGAAGTTGATGGAATAACTCAAAAAAATATCAAAAAAGTTTTTAGATTAAAATAAAATTAGAATTAACCTTTTTCATTTATCCAATCTGCTGAAGACTTCTTTCGCATTGGTCATACCATTAATAGCTGCTGGAAAACCAGCATAAACTGCCATCTGCATTATTACTTCTACTATTTCATCGCGGGTACATCCAGCATTTAATGCACCTTCAATATGACTTTGCAGTTGGAGAGGGGCATTTCCTAAGGCTGTAAGAGCTGCTATGGTTGCCATCTCCCTAGATTTTGCATCCAGTCCTGGACGGGTGTAAATATCTCCATATGCAAATTCAGCAACATAACGCGCCAGATCAGGTGCTATGTCCTCTAAATTCTCTTTTAATTTCTTATAATTTTCAGGATTCTGTTTTTCCAGATGTTCAATACCTTTCTGAAAGCGTTTTTTCTCCATATAATTTCTCCTGGTTTTTTTGGAATATTTTTCTGAATATGTTTATCATTTTTAATGAAAGATAGTTTGTATAAGATGGTTTGTATAAATAAAAATATTTGATTGTGGTTTAAATTTTTCCATAAATTAATTAAGAATTAGCACAAAATTAATTAAGAGGATTTATAATGGATAGAATCTCATTTGACAGTTATATTAAATCTTTTGAAGTATTTGGCCAATATTCAGAAGAATACGGATATCAACTGGATCATTTACTCGCTCTTGAAGATTCCTTAAAAGAAGGTTTTTCTATTTTAGATATAGGGGCGGGCACTGGTTTTTTTATTAGAGATTTCCTTAAAAGATGCAGGATCAATCCCTCCCATTATACTGCCATAGAACCCTCAAAGGATCATGTGAATAAATTAAAAAGGAATCTTGATGAGTTTTCACTGGAATTAAATGCATATAATAATATATTTACTCCTGAAACTGTTCTTGATAGGAAATTTGATCTGATTATCATGTCACATTCTTTATACTGGTTTTTACCCGACCCTGAACCCTACATTTTAAACGCTCTTAAATTCATGGAGAATAATGGTAGGTTGGTGATGTACTTACAAACTCCCTACACCGCTTCGCATATTTTAAATCTCTTGTTTGATAAAAAATTACCTAAAAACAGAGCGCCTAGTCACGAGATAAATAGTTGGGCGGTCATGGACATACTAGATAAGAATAATATTAAATATGAAATATCTAATCTGCCTGGAACCTTTCGAGCTAATGATATATTTAAAAAAAAGAATCAATGGATATTAAATAAGGTTATTTCCTTTTTCTTTGCTGTGGAGGCTGGATCCTTAGATGAAAAGATAAAATCACGGGCTGAAGAGGCGATGAAGATGCTTTCTTATAAGCAGGGGAATGATCTTAAGTTGAATATGGAAGTAGGAGCCATAACCGTATATTAATCTGGTAATTTAAATGAATAATGTAATGAGGGAATGATATGGAACCATATGTTATCTTAAATGCTGCTATGACATTAGATGGTAAAATAGCCACCAGAACAGGTAGTTCTGAAATATCAGGTCCAGAAGATCTTATAAGGGTACACCAACTGAGGAAGGATCTGGATTCTATAATGATAGGTATTAACACGGTTTTGAAAGACGATCCACGTTTAACTGTTCATAAAATTCCATCTCAAAAATCTGATAATCCATTAAGGGTGGTTACAGATAGTAAAGCTAGAACACCTTTAAATTATCGTATTTTAAACGATGAAGCACCTACATTAATTGCTGTTTCACAAAAAGCTCCTAGAGATAAAATTAATGAATTAATTAATAAAGGAAAGAATGTGGATGTTATATTGACTGGTGAAAAAAGAGTAAATCTTACTATCCTGATGGATGAGCTGGCCCAAAGGGGCATTCGAACATTGATGCTGGAGGGTGGTTCCACTTTAAATTTTTCCATGCTACAGGAGGGCTTGGTGGATGAAGTGAGAGTTTGTGTTGCGCCTCTAATTGCTGGAGGGGTGGATGCTAAAACACTGGTGGATGGTTATGGAGTGGATTTAATGAGGGATGCATTTAAGCTGGAACTTGTAAAAAAATATGAGTTAGGTAAAGATTTGGTTCTGGAATATAAAGTTATAAATTTCTAGGATACTCTATCAATAGCTTTTTTTAAGTAGTAAAAAGTATATTCCTGCTATTATTAATGCAATGGCGATAATCCATACCAAATAAACATAGAACCATGGTACTGCCAGCATAACTACAATAATCAAAATTCCCACGATTAAGTATACTATTCCCATTAATTTATCATTCATAACCAACACCTCAAAATTCTGTTATTATTTATTTTTTTTTTTAACTATTTAAAATGGGTTTATTTATTTAATATCCCCTTAGGATTATCCCTTAAGATTTGGGTGATGTACCTTTCTGGTACACCTGCACCTGTAAGTATTTTGCTGGCGGTTTCATAAGATATTAAATCCTGTGGTGCGTGGGTATCAGTATCCATAACCAGTTTTGCCCCAATTTCCAGAGCCATTTTAGCTACATGTCCATTTGCCAGACAATGACCTTTTCTAGAGCTTATTTCCAAAGCAACATCATTATCTTTAGCTATTTCAGCTTCTTTGGCTGTAATAAGTCCTGGATGAGCAAGTATATCAATTTCTGGACAGTTTACTGCAGTAAAATTTGTCCCTTCAATAACTGGTTCCACCAAGGTCTCCCCATGGACCACGATAATTTCTGCACCCATCTTCCTGGCTTCAAGGGCTAGTTTATCGATTATTTCTACAGGAGCATGGGTTATCTCTGCTCCGGGTATGATTTGGATGTCCCAGTTATCTTGTATATCGTTTACAGTGTTGATTATTTTCCCCACACAATCGATGTTTGACCCATCTACATGATCAGTTATGGCCACTGCTTCATGATTCAGTACTTGGGCCCTTCGAGCTATTTCTGAGGGTAGAAGCTCACCATCGCTGAAAATACTGTGAGTATGTAAATCTATTCTTCTTTTCATGAGAAATCACTCATATAATTATATCAATGTATTATTTTAATGATTTTTTAAAAAATTACTATATTCAAGAAACTTTATAGTTATATTATCTTTTTAGCATAAATAATAATGGTGATGAGATTTGAAAAGTTCCGTATTCGTTCCTTCACATATAACAGGGTTTTTTGAGATATTAGATCATCGGGATCCTTTAAAAAAAGGATCTAAGGGTGCAGGAGTTGTACTGGATAATGGAATTATAACCAATATAGAAATCACGGAAGGTTCTGGGAATGTTGATATTAAAATTAATGGAGATTCACGTTCAAAATTAGCATCAATATCGAATAAAACTGTAGAATTAATCAAAAATCGTTTCGAGTTGAGTGATAAAAAGATTAGTATTAAGCACCAGTTTAAAATACCTATTGGAACAGGATTTGGAGTTTCCGCTGCTTGTGCTCTAGGGACTTCAATGGGATTAGTCAAAGCTCTTGATCTTCCACTAACATATTATGGGGCTGGAGCAATAGCTCATCTAGCTGAAATAGAGATGAAAAGTGGATTAGGTGATGTGATAGCAGAGATGACTGGTGGCGTAGTTATAAGGACTCAAGAAGGTTCACCAGGATGGGGAAGGACAGATAAAATAATACTAAATGATCTTCATCTAAATAATCATGAATTGTTTGTTATTAGTAAAACTTTGGGGGAAATCGAAACTTCCCATATAATAGAAGATCCGATGTGGAAGAATAAGATAAACCATACTGGCAAAAGTTTATTAATAAAACTTTTAGAAACTCCGAATATTAAAACATTCATTGAATTATCCCGTAAATTTGCAGAAGAAACTTCATTAATGAATTCTGAGCTTAGAGAAATTGTTGATGTATTAGAAGGGGAAACTCTTGGAGCTTCCATGGCTATGCTTGGAAACACAGCATTTGCATTATCTAAAACACCAGATTCGAGTGTTGAAGGTGTGATAGTTTCTAAAATTGATTATGGGGGATGTAGATTAGTAGATGTTGATGGTCTTTAAAAAAGGATATTATTTATTTTCTAACATCTTCAATTACATAATTAATAATTTCATTATCCAATTTTTGAGTTATACTGCCTGTCATCTTACCCACAGCAAATACCAGGACATTAAGACCTCTTTTGGCAGCTGCAACCGTTGCTTCTGGTGTTGCGAATTCAAAATCAGCTTTAATATTCAATTTTTGAGTAACCGCCCGGGAAACAGTCCCCATGATTCCAATCCGGTCAAATTTCCTCATTGGATCCTGCAGTATTCCTTTAATTTTCTCTAGGTCAGAAGATCTTGATCCACCCTGATTAATAGTTGGCAGTTTAATAATAACCACATTACCTGATTGAAGTTCTATTGTACCACTTAATTTGATTAAAGCCACATCTTCACATTTCTTAACATCATTCAGCACTTCTGCATGGGCTGATGTTTCATGGCTGGTGGCGTATAGGGTTCCATCATCCATCTCTAACCAGACTCCATCTCCAGCACTATAATCTTCTCTTGCTATGGCCGGCCAGATGGATTTATAAGCGTTCATAGTATCCAATACTTGGTCTGCATATTTTCTAAGGTTCACTGCATCAGTTTTAACACTTTCAATACCTTTTTTAGTTATCTTATAATTGCTGCGTCCTTTTCCTGTTTCCACCAATCCTTCATCTGCCAGACTCTTGATATTTTCCGATACTGCCTGCACGGTGATCCCCAACTTTTTGGCAATATCCTTCTGACGTAGATGAGGTTCCTGTTTAGCTATTTCAGCCAGTATCTGGAAATGAGTTAGTTCACCCTTCTTTTTAAAGACCTTCATAATCCACCTAGATAATGTAATAATACATACATAATATTGATTTTTAATTTTAAATAGTTTTCAAAAATTATTAAGTTAAAAATTGACCAGAATAAATTAAAATATATATTTCATTATTGGAATGTTAAATTATGTCTAATTGGCCCTAAAATAAACTATAAATGCATTAATTTTTAATTATGGAATTATAAGAGATCTTAAACTATTCCATTCAATGAATTATCAAATATTTTAAGGAATTCATCTACCTTGGATTCAGGTATATAAGCTCCACAGGCTACTGAATGCCCTCCTCCACTACCACCAACTTTTCCTGCAACTTTCTTAATCATGTTCCCAAAATGAATACCGTCGTAGGCTAGTAGACGTGAACATCGTAATGAAACCTTGATACCCTCTTTTTCATCACTTACATCAGTAAAACCTATTATTGGTTTTCTCCAATCACCGTGACTTAGAAGCATCCCGGTTATGGTTCCAATAACTTCGCTTTTTATCCCGTTTCCTTCGAAATACTGGAGATTATCCAGTTTATTTATTCTTTCTTCTTCTCTTAACCATTCCATCTTCTGGGCCAGATATCTTCTGTGTTTTCTTGCCAGTTTCTCCATATCCTTCAAAGCGAGTTTTCTATTTCCTTTTAATACTTCCAGGGCGATCTTATGTTCTTTATTCCGACTACAGGCATTAATGGCTGTTGAGAATTCGCTGGCATCCCTTAGGGGAGTGTATCTTTGTTCGTTTAAGAATTCGTAAGCATCTCCAGATACTAGCTGGGGAATATGTTTAACATATCTCTGGGGAACCTCTCGGGTTAGCATCCTTACCAGTTCTGAGAAAATTCTCTTCTTCTCCTCCATATCCAAATCATATAGGGTGCGTTGTTTACCGTCGTTATAAGTGGGTATTCCCAGTTTCTTCAATAGTAAAATACATTCATTACGATTATTAGTTATGGGAAGTTTTACATCTCCAAAATAAGAAAGAGCAACAAAAAGAGGACGGGTCTGTCTTCCGTAAATGGAAAGGTCGTAACTGGAGTGTACCATTTTGTTGGAAATGCTGTCTTGAAGTATTTCATGATTCAAACCATGTAACTTGCCAGTGAGGCTGTCTTGCATATCACCTACAGCACTTAAAACACCCATCCAACTTAGTTCATAAAATCCGAAGGTTTGGGCCAGAAGATAAGACATACCCCCACCGGAAATTTGATATGATCCATCTATACCAAAATGATGGGGATTAAGCTCTAAGAAATTTCCATTGAATTGATTATGAGTGCGAAGGGGAGGGTGATGGTCTAAAATTAGGACTTTTGATGTTGATCTGGTGAATTTATCCAGATTCTGTCCTGAACCCAGGTCAGAAAAGATGGTTAACTCGTTTTCAGCACGTAAATCCTCTATCCTATCTAAACTTAGAAATTCGATTTCATGGTCTATTTCCAGCTTATCCATGGTCAATGAAAGTATTGCACCAGCAGATAATCCATCACAATCTATATGACTGTATATCTTCACGTCTTCAGCATCTTTGACCATATTATATGCTTTTTCAAATCCTTTCTTCAACGTGGGGTCCTGATTTTTCACCATGAATAAGCTCCTATAATAATAAACATTAACATCATAGAATAACTGTTGTATCAATTAATTTAACACATTATTGATTTTAATAACTTAAATAACTTTCTAAATGAACGTAATTTTCGTATATTAGTATTATTAATCTAGAAATAAAACCTAACTTATGATTATGAAAAAAAGGGGATTATGTTTTAATTTCTAAAACCCTTTATAGTATTACTTATTTTGATGAGAATTTCCCTTTTAGATTGGTTTTTATCCACAGTAACCCTTCCAGTACTTTCCCACCATGATTTAGGATAGGATTTGTCTTTCTCTATTTCGGGATTAAGACCAAGCTTTCCTGCAGCCCGGGATATCTCTCTTAATTTAGGGTTGCTCACCGCGAAATTTTTGGGAATTTTTCTTCCCTCTTTCTTAGTTTTTCCCGAATCAAGGTAAGCGGGCCAGATAATGGTTTTCATGATTTTACAACCTCAAAATTTTTTTGTATTGATTTATTCATATTATTATTAATCCATCTCTGCCATTAATCGGTTCAGCATGGATTTCACTGTATACTCGTCTGGTATTATTGTGGGTATATCATATTTTTCAAGGGCATTAGCTGTTACTGGGCCAATCGCCGCCACTAATACATCACCATTTCTTAATGGTTCCAGTAATTTCTCTTTATCTTCTTCATGGACCATTTTAAATAGATTGCTGGCAGTTAGTGTACTGGTGAAGGTAACCGCATCCACTTTCCTGTTTATGATATTTTCTACCAGTTTTTCTACCAGGGTCCTATCATGTGGAAGGTCAGATTTGTAGGCCTCCACCAAAAGAACATTAGCACCCCGATCCTTAAGTCCTTCAGGCAACACATCACGGGCAGCCAGAGTTCTTGGGAGTCCAATAAACTTGTTTTTTACTTCAATATCCTTAAATAATTTTAGAAGACCTTCAGCAGTATAATCGTCGGGGATAATATCTGGATTTAAGCCGTATTCGGTTAAATAATTCCCGGTGCGTGGTCCGATAACCGCAATTTTACATTTAGGATTTAAGTGGTCTTTCAAGTTCTTACAATGTTTAAAAAGGGATAATATGGCTGTAGGGGAGGTGAATATTAACCAATCCAGTTTATCGGCTTTTTTACATAGGTCTTTCAGGGGTTGGGTGTTGGTAATTCTCAGCTCTAGGGTGGGTGCTACTAAAACCTGACCGCCATTTTCTTCGATAATCTGCACAGCTTCCTGGCTTCTCTCTATCGGGCGAGTTATCGCTATTTTTTTCCCTTGAAAGTTTTTCATAATCTTGCCTTCTTGAATATATCAACTACTGATCCTATAATTACCAGTGCGGGAGGGTTAATATTTTTTTGACTAATATTTTCCAGGGTTCCAGTAATTATTCTCTGATCTGGCATGGTACCCTGCTCTATAACACATACCGGTGTTTTAGGATCTTTATATTTCATTAATTCATGTGTATTATCTTCTAATCTTCCAACACCCATTAATATTATTATTGTATCTGCTTTAAAATCCCATTTGACTTGTTTTTCACTTTTTGTGGGATCTTCATGTCCAGTTACTATGGTAAGTGATGTGGCAACTCCCCTATGGGTTACTGGGAGACCCACGGATGTTGGTACTCCTACAGCAGAGGTTACTCCTGGAATTATATCTACAACTATACCTTCCTCCAATAGGGCTAGCATCTCCTCACCACCCCTTCCAAATACAAAAGGATCTCCACCTTTAAGTCTTACCACCATGTTATAGTTTTTAGCTGCATTTATGAGAATCTGATTTATTTCATTCTGATTTTTATAATGCTCCCCTGCTTTTTTACCCACATAAATTAATTCAGCTTGAGGGGCGTGATCCAGTATTTTTTCATTGGCCAAACGGTCATATATCACCACGTCAGCTTTATTTAGAATTTTAACAGCTTTTAAAGTAAGGAGATCTGGATCACCGGGCCCGGCACCTACCAAATATACAGTCATTTATTCACCTTCGTTTTTATTAATTATGAATTATATGATTATCTTGAATAAAAAAAGGATTATTATCAGATTGAAGATAAATTAATAATTAACTATCCCCTTGAAGAACTTCAAACCATCATCTGATCCTAAAATATTCTCAGAAGCTCTTTCTGGATGGGGCATTACTGCACAGACTAGGCCATCTTCATCACACACCCCAGTAACTGCTTCAAGGGATCCGTTGGGATTTTCACCAGCAAAGGCCAGGACGATCTGATCCTGATCTTGGAGTTTTTCCATTTCATCATTATAGTAACGGCCTTCTGCATGAGCAATTGGCATTTTTATAAGTTCATTTTTATTATACATACTGGTAAATGGTGTTCTGGTTGTTTTAACCCTTAAATCTGTCCATTTACATATGAATTTTGCATTGCTGTTGTTGGTGAAAACTCCAGGCACCATACCAATTTCTGCCAGTATCTGTGCTCCGTTACATATTCCCAGAACAGGTTTTTTTTCTTTAACAGTTTCTTTAATACCTTCAATAACTGGGGTGATGGCAGCTATGGCTCCTGCTCTCAAATAGTCTCCGTAGGAGAATCCTCCAGGGATCACTACCGCATCAAATGAGGAAATATCTCTCTGGTTCCACCATACATAATCAGGATTAGCTCCGGCGAGTTCCAGGGCGTGGTAAACATCTCGGTCACAGTTAGACCCGGGAAATCTTATAATGGCCACTTTCATTTTAATCCTCCGGAGAGATACCTATTTCATAGTTATGAATCACAGGATTGCACAGCAGTCTTTGACACATCTCATCCACTTCCCTGCGGATGATGTCTGTGTTTTCTCCTTCCAGGGAGAATTTTATTATTTTAATGGTGTCAGTGTTTTCTACATCATACTTTAAAAGAGCCAGAGCCCTTTCTATGGTGGCAGCTTCTGGGTTAAGCATACCTTTTTTTAAACTTATCTTAACCTCTGCATTAAATTTCATTTATTCACCTCTTTTTATCCCAAAATAGCTGTTATAATTCTTATTCAGTGATATTCCATTTTTCTTTATCTTCTTCATCCAATATTCTGGAAGCTATCTCACTGTAAGCTTTAATTACTCCAGTTTCTCCTTTCCTAAATAGATCTTTATCCAGAACTTCGCAGGTTTTCATATCCCAAAATCTGCAGGAGTCAGGACTGATCTCATCACCTAATACGATTTCTTCTTTATTATTTCGACCGTATTCTATTTTAAAATCAGGAAAAATAATTCCTTTTTCTTTTAAAAATTCTTTAATAACCTTATCAATTTTTAAGGTGGTTTCCCTTATTATTTCCAGCTCTTTTCTGTTCGTTAATTCTAAAGCCACTGCTATATCATCATTCAACATGGGATCATGGAATTCATCGCTTTTATAATCCATCTGTATGATAGGTGGGTTTAATTCCTGTTTTTCCTGGAAGGGGAACTTGCGAAGCAGACTTCCAGCTGCCATATTCCGGGTAATGATCTCTAAGGGTATCATTTCCAATCGGTGAGATAACATCATACCGGGTTCCAGGAGTTTTATATATTGAGTTTTTATTCCTGAAGCTTCGAGGAGTTCGAAAAACTTAGCAGAGATTATTGAGTTGTAATATCCCTTTTTATCAATATTATCTTTCTTTTCCCCATCTCCGGCGGTTATATCATCCCTAAATTTTACAATAACTATCTCTGGATCTTCTGTTTTATATATGTCCTTGGCTTTGCCTCGGTAAAGTAGATCTGCTTTTTTTAGCTTCATAAATAACTCCCTGGGCTTTTCATTAATATTAATTATTATTGGAACTAAGAATATTTTATGGTATAATACATTTTATAAGATGATTACATTTATCAAAATTAATATTTTTAGGATTATATGGTATAATATTTAATTTAATCATTTATCAAATATTTATATACTTATTAATTTACAATTAGTGTTATTGACTTGGGTAATCTAAATTCATTATTATATAGTTGTTTAAATTTATGAAGTTTAATTTGGTGAGAATATGTGTGGGATTGTAGGATGCATACTTAAAGATAAAGAATCGGCACCGGTACTTTTGGAGTGCGTTAAAAAATTGGAGTATAGAGGTTACGATTCGGTGGGTATAGCTACCTCCGATAAAGAAATAAGAATCAAAAAGGATCAGGGAAAAATAGATGATTTTCGCAAAAAAATTGATTTAAACGAGCTACCTGGAAAAATGGGTATAGCTCATGTTAGGTGGGCTACCCATGGACTTCCTACTAAAGAAAATGCGCATCCCCATACAGACTGTAATAATAGAATAGCAGTGGTTCATAATGGAATTATAGAAAATTTCAAGGATTTAAGAAGTGAACTTGAAGATTCGGGTCATAAATTTAGCTCAGATACTGATACTGAGATAATACCTCATCTTATTGAATCATATATGGCTGAAGGTAAGAGTTTAGAGGAAGCTATTCGTTTTGCTACTCGTAAAATTAAAGGATCATATGCTCTGGCCATCATGAGCCTGGATGAACCAGGAATAATCATAGGAGTTAGAAAAGAAAGTCCTCTGATTGTTGGTATAGGTGAAGATGAATATTTTTTAGCATCTGATGTTCCGGCGGTTTTAAATCATACGGATAAGGCTATATATCTTGATAACCGGGAGATGGTTATTTTAGATGGAAATAAGGTCACTATAAAAGATTTAGATGGAGAAATAATATCCAAGAAGATCCATACCATTGACTGGACTGAGGATATGGCTAAAAAACAAGGATATAATCATTTCATGCTAAAAGAGATTCATGAACAGCCTGATGCAGTGAAAAACACTTTAAGGGAAGAATCAGAGATAAGAGAACTGGTGAAGAAGTTACCTAATTTTAATAAGGTCTGTTTTGTAGCTTGTGGTACATCATATCATGCATCTCTGGTGGGTAAATATCTCTTTGAATCCATATTGGAAATGCCGACGGATGTTATTCTAGCATCTGAATTTGAATATTCTTCAGGTGGTTTGGATGAAAATACATTGGTAATATTGATTTCTCAGTCTGGAGAAACCGCAGACACTCTCAAAGCACTTAAAATTGCCAATAAAAAATCCGAAACCTTAGCAATAGTAAATGTAATAGGGAGTTCAGCCACTAGAGAAGCTAAACATGTAATATACACTAGGGCAGGGCCTGAAATTGGTGTAGCGGCCACTAAAACCTATGTAAGTCAGCTTACATCCATTTATCTTCTGGCTTTGTTGTTGGGGGGTAATGAAGATCACCTAAAAACTCTAAAGAAAATGCCGGATTACATGGAACAATCCCTGAAAAAAGAGGATCAAATAAAGGAAATTGCAAAAAGATACAAAAATACATGGGATTTCTTCTTTATTGGAAGAGGATTTTCTTTTCCCACTGCAATGGAAGGAGCTCTCAAATTAAAAGAGATAACTTACATTCATGGTGAGGGATATGCGGCTGGAGAGCTGAAGCACGGTCCTTTAGCACTTATTGATGATGATGTTCCGGTGGTTGCAGTAATACCTCCGGGTCATAGTCATGATAAAACATTAAGCAATATGGAAGAAGTTAAATCTAGGAAAGCTAGGATAATAGCTTTGGGTGCGGATAATGATGAGGATATAATATCAGAAGCACATGAATTTATTGGATTTGCTCCTGATATAGATGAGATGCTTTCTCCCATACCCTATGTAATACCTCTTCAGCTTTTAGCTTATTATATTAGTGTGGAACGTAATATAGATCCAGACAAGCCTAAAAATTTGGCTAAATGTGTTACAGTTGAATAATTTAATTTAAAATCTTCATCAAAATTTAAATACAGGAACCAATATAAAAGGAATATGTTGATATTGAATGAATTATTTATTATTCCTTTAAAGTGAGAATAAAATAATCATTTAATTTTTAATCAGGTTGTGGTTTAATGGATCCCAAAAAAAGTGGAACAATTTTTATAGTATCAATGGTGGCATTGGTTGCTTTTGGAATTGGTTCTGTAGCTGATGCATTTAATTTAGATGGAAATTTCATTGTCAATTTAATACCATCAAATATAACCACTTTGAACCAACAGCAGATAAACCAGATTGATGATCCTTCATTTAAACCGGTATATTTAATGAGTCATATTGTTACCAACACCACCAGTAACACTACCAATAATTCCACAGATGATAATGGGACTGATAATTCTCAAAATACTGGTTAATTATACGTTTTTTATACTTTTTTATAAATTATATTCAATTAAATAATCCTGATTAGGCAGAATACTATAAATATTACATTGGGTTAATTTTTTTTTATCGATGTAATAAATTTTAGATTAGTAATAAATGGGTATAGTGATTATATGTCAGAGGAAAATAAAATTGGTAAGAAAATTCGCCAGGTAAGAGAAAATAAGGGAATATCAGTAGAAGAACTTGCAAAAACAAGCGGTAACAGTGTGGAACTAATAGAAAACCTGGAAGAGGGAGCTTATATTCCTTCTCTGACACCGCTTTTTAAAATAGCAAAAGCCCTAGACGTACGCTTAGGAACTTTCTTGGATGATATGCCCCATACTGGACCTTTCCTGGTAAAAGCTGGAAAATCAGAGGAGGTAATACATTTCTCTGGAAGCGATAGTAATCTGGAAGAAAGCACCCTGGACTTCTATTCACTGGCCTATGGAAAAAGTGATAGACATATGGAACCCTTTGTTATAGATATACATCCAAAAAAATCAGATTATGAATTATCATCACATGAAGGAGAGGAATTTGTCTATGTAATGGATGGAGAAATTGAACTTCTCTATGGTCAGGAGAAATATATGCTAGGAACCGGTGACAGCATCTACTACGACTCAGTAATACCTCATAATCTGCATGCCTACAGTGAAAATGGGGCAAAAATATTAGCGGTAGTGTATGCTCCCAGATAATGTTTTTTTGCAAAATAATAAATATTTATAGATAAAAACAACCTAATATTAACATTAAAAAGAAAATGAGCAAAATAATTGAATATTTTCTAATGAAATTCTATTAATTCATATTTTAAAATATTGAGGGAATAAAAAATGTTTTCAATAAAGGTAACTCCCAGATTTGGTGATACAGATGGACTACGCCATATTAACAACATAGCACTGGTAGAATGGTTTGAAGTAAGCAGGAATCCAATATTCCGTATTTTCACCCCAGATCTGGATTTAAGTTATGATAAATGGAAATTAATTTTGGTACGAACAGAATTTGATTATATAGGTCAGATGTACTATGGAGAAGATGTGGAGATTAGAAGTTACATCACTAAGATTGGTAACACTTCATTTACCATAGGACATGAAGCCTGGCAAGATGAAGAGTTGAAAGCTCGTGGGAAGGCCATAATAGTTCATTATGATTTCATAGAAGAGAAATCCAAACCGATACCTGATTCATTACGTAAGTCTCTGGAAAAACATTTAATTAAAGAGGATGAAATAGTGGAAACCGATGAACTCTTTAAATGAACGTTAACTGTATAAAAAAATAAAAAATAAATTAATTTAGAGCTCCTAAATTAAAATAAACAAATCATGGATAACAATTATAAAATTAATTAATCATTAGAGGTTTTAAAATGCTTTTCACTGAAGATACTTTAGGTGATTTCTACGAAAAAATGGTTGAGAAAAATCCAGATCATGATTTTTTAGTTTATCCTGATCGAGATCTGCGCTTCACTTATAAAGAGTTTGATGAACGGGCTAATCTTCTGGCCAAGGGTTTGTTAAGTTTAGGTATAGAAAAAGGAGATCATGTGGGTATCTGGGCTAAAAACGTACCTGATTGGTTGACTTTCATGTTAGCCACAGCCAAGATCGGGGTTGTACTGGTAACGGTCAATACAGCATATAAAAGTCATGAACTGGAATATGTATTAAAACAATCCGATATGAAGCTTTTAGCTATGATAGATGGATTCAGAGATGTGGATTATGTTGAAACTGTTTACGGGCTGGTACCGGAACTTAAAACCCAGGAAAGGGGTAAGCTGGAAAGTGAAGAATTCCCCTTTTTGAAATATGTGGTGTATGTAGGACAGGAAAAACATCGTGGAATGTATAACACCAACGAATTGATGCTTCTAGGCAAACATACCTCTGATGAGGAGTTAAAGAAGAGGAAAAAGACCCTCAATAATAATGACGTGATCAACATGCAGTACACCTCTGGAACTACCGGATTTCCCAAGGGTGTGATGTTAACTCATAGAAACATCCTAAACAACGGTTATTACATAGGGGAAAGACAGAAATTCACAGAAATAGATAAAATATGCCTTCCAGTGCCTCTTTTCCATTGTTTTGGTATTGTATTAGGAATCATGGCTGTGATCACCCATGGAGCAACTGCAGTAATGGTGGAACTATTTGATCCGCTAATGGTACTGGCCGCGGTACAGAAAGAGAAGTGTACGGCATTATATGGAGTTCCCACCATGTTCATAGCAGAATTCACACATTCAATGTTCGAATTATTCGATCTAAGTAGTCTGCGGACAGGAATAATGGCCGGTTCACCCTGCCCCATTGAAGCCATGAAAAAAGTTATGAACGATATGCACATGAAGGAGGTAACTATAGCCTATGGATTGACAGAAGCCAGTCCAGTTTTTACACAAACCAGTGTAGATGACCCCATTGAAAAGAAAGTGGAGACCGTAGGCACGGCCATGCCTCATTGTGAAGTTAAAGTCATCGATCCAGAAACGGGTGAGACTCTAGGTCCTCATCAACCCGGTGAAATCATGTGCAAGGGGTACAATGTGATGAAAGGCTATTATAAAATGCCAGAAATGACCGATGAGGCCATTGAAGATGACGGATGGTTGCATAGTGGGGATCTGGTTACTGTAGATGAGGACGGATATTACACTATAGTGGGCAGAATTAAAGACATGATCATTAGAGGGGGAGAGAATATCTACCCTCGGGAGATAGAGGAATTCCTCTACACCATGCCAGGTATTCAGGATGTACAAGTGGTAGGTATACCTGATGAAAAATATGGTGAATTAGTGGGTGCTTTTATAATACTAAAGGATGATGTAGATTTAACCGAGGAAGATGTTAGGGATTATGCTCTAACTAAAATAGCCAGATATAAAGTCCCTAAACATGTATTCTTTGTGGAAGAGTTCCCATTAACTGCTAGTGGTAAGATACAGAAATTTAAACTAAGGGAACAGGCTGTTGAATTATTGGATGAGAAAAAACAGGAAGAAAAAATATAAGGTTAAAAATGTAGTTATTATTTAATTCTATTTTTTCATATTTATTAATTTACCAGCAAATACCTTTTATTTTCATTAATATCAAATCATTCCTCATTTAAACAAATTTTAATGACATTGGACATATTTAAGAAAAAATGATCATCTTAAGAAAGAATAAGCGGATTCTGGAACTTTATCCTATTGGCAGCTCAAAAGGAGTTCTTAACCAGCGTAGGAAACCAGCTTTTTATGGTTATATCAAGCTTAAAAGAATTGAAAATCAGATCAGGCCCTATAAATTTATTGTGAAGAAGGATAAGGAAACTCTACATCCTCCAAGTGAGGCACTTAAAATTTTAAGAAAACAGAATGTTTTTTTAGTGGGAAATGATCATGATGTAGAGGAGATGCTGGAATCTTTAAACATAAACTACCGAAAAACCAGGATATGTAAGCACTGTACATTTGATGGTTATATAACTTTGATCAAACGTGATAAATCATACCTTTTTCATGATGATTACATCTGCCGCCTATGCGCAGAAGAAGAAATAAAAAGAGAGCTTACTAATAGAGGATTCGATTCAAAAACATTTAAAAACTTTAAAAAACTATTGGATAGAACCGGTGATCTTGAAGAGGTTCTAAAGATATTTGATCCCCATTTCAATCCGGTTAAAAATCCTGAATTAACATTATACGATAAAATATCCACCAACACTAATAAGAATATTCCCCAAATTAGAATAAATGATTTAGAAATTGATTCTTCATTTAAAAATATTTTAAGTAAACACGCCGATCATTTGTTGCCAGTGCAGGTGTTATCTGTAAATGCCGGACTTCTGGAAGGAGAGAGTCAATTAGTGGTTGCTGCAACTGCCAGTGGTAAGACACTTATAGGAGAGTTGGCTGGAATTCCAAGGGCATTAGATGGTGGTAAGTTTATTTATCTAACTCCCCTAGTAGCACTGGCCAATCAGAAATACCGGGATTTCAAAAAAAGATACCAGCCATTAGGACTTAAAGTCTCTATAAGGGTGGGTATGAGCAGAATTAAGGCAAAAGAAGAGCTTACTATTAAAGATGAATCTGTAAAGGATGCAGATGTAATAGTAGGTACCTATGAGGGATTGGATTTTATTTTACGTTCGGGTAAAGCAACTGAACTGGGAAATGTTAGTACGGTAGTAATAGATGAAATACATACCTTAGACGACCCGGAAAGAGGATCACGACTAAATGGCTTAATTAAAAGATTGAAAACTATTTTTAAAGATATACAGATTATAGGACTATCTGCTACCATAAAAAATCCTGAGGATATTTCCCAGGAATTTGACATGAAACTAGTGCAGTATGATCAGCGTCCAGTTCCACTGGAACGTCATTTGGTATTCGTCAGGTCAGAACATGATAAGTCAGAAATAATGATGAGAATATGCAGGAGGGAACAACAAAACATATCTCAGAAGGGTTTCCATGGACAGTCCATCATTTTCACTAATTCCCGTAGAAAAACTCATGAAATCGCCACAAATCTGAGTAAAAGAAAGATCAAAGCAACTGCGTATCATGCGGGACTTTCTTATTCAAAAAAAGTCAGTATTGAACGTCAATTTTTAAATCAGGAAATATCAACTGTGGTTACCACTGCTGCCCTTGCCGCGGGAGTTGATTTTCCTGCTTCGCAGGTTATCTTTGAAAGTTTGATTATGGGAAATAAATGGCTCACCTCCAACGAATTTCATCAGATGTTGGGAAGAGCAGGTAGACCCTCTTATCATGATCTGGGTAAAGTGTATGTAATCCCAGAAGTGGGTCGCAAATTCGATGATGAAAATGAAGAAACTGTGGCTTTAGATCTCTTAGAATCTGAAGTTGAGACTATAAACGTCAAATATGGTGAAGATGAATTAGTGGAGCAGTCCCTGGCTGATGTATGCTCTGGTAGATTTAACGACATCCTGAAACTTCATACTGCTTATGAAAATTTGGATGTACCATTTGATTTTGAAAATATTATAAATATTCTCATGGATTACAAGCTAGTTAGAGAGAAGAATGGAATTCTTAAACCCACTTCCTATGGAAGGGCGGTTTCTGTTTCTTTCCTTCATCAAGAGGATGCGGAATATATTCGTAAAAATTTGACTAAGATGAAACCTCTAGATATGATAATTAATTTGGAACCCTTTGAAAATGCTTATTTATCCACCAGATTAGGAGCCCATATAAGTCGAATTTTAAAGATCAATGTTTCTACAAGATTATTCGCTGATTCAACCCTAGATATAATATCTAACCAGGATAATCTTCTTAAATTTGACTCCACCTATCGAGATAAAATATTAAATCTTCAGATGGAATTCTTCAGATGTAATTGTAAAGACAGGCCTTTTTGCACCTGTTTTCAGGCCGAATTATCCCGTAGAATACTTAAATATAGGATGCAGAGGAAAGATCCGGTGGATGTAAGTCGTAGATTGCTGAGAGATTATGATATACATATCTACCCTGGAGATATTTTCAGCTGGCTGGATTCGGTTATAAGAATGCTGGAGGCTATGAGTAGGATTGCATTTGCATTTAAAAAATTTAAATTAGTTAACAAGTTCAAAGGGTTGATTAAAGAAATAGAAAATTAGTTTATATTAATTAAAAAAGATAATGAATATAATAAATAATAATATGGGTGTTATTTTATGAGTGGAACTAAAATCAACCGTTTTCTGGAAATTCTGCGCTGGTGTGGTGTGGCATTTGGGATTTTTTTAGCCTTCTTATGGGGTACTGGGCCAGTTCAGCAGTTCAACATATTTTCCATAATTAGTTTGATATTTATAGCGGGTTTAACTGCTTTTGAAGGATTATTTTTTAGTAAAAGTGCATCTGAAGTATCTGGTTATGGTGAAGGGGGAGCTTACCAGCGACAGTCTGCTTTACACTTTTTAGCACTTGTTATAGTATTAATAATAGCAGTAATTTTCGATTGGGGTTTATTTGCCTATGTGGGTTTGTTTATGGTTCTAGTGGTGTTTTTAACCCTATCTGCTATTAATCATCTGCTCAGTGGTATAAAAGAAAAATTTGTACTAAACACTATCTTAAGACCTTTGCTGGTCATCTTTTTATGGTTAATTACCTTATATTTTCTTTTACCAGTATTATAATGGGGTTAAATAATGAATAAAATTTTATTTCTTTTTTTGCTCATATCTATAAAATTAGTTAATTTTTATCCGCTATATCAATATAATAAGGTAATGATATCTTTAATCACGTCTTCAATTGCAGTTTCCAGTAAATTTTCTCCTAATTCCAGGTCTACACATACTCCCTCTTTTAATACTTTATTAGCACCTTCATCTATTCCTGCCGAGTGTTTCCTTGCTTCAGTGAGACCAACCATACCCACTTCGGGGTGTTCATCAAAATGGCAGTGTTCTTCCAGTTTGTCAATATCTACTATTCCTAAAACAGCACCCATGGATAATTCTCCGGTTCCTGCGTGAGGGCCTTCTATCTCTACTATTTTGTTGTTGAATAAGATTTTAAGATTTAATTCCTTTTCAAGCCCAGCAAGATATTCTTGAATTGGCACATTTCCCCCATGTCCATTTATCAACACCACTTTATCCAGATTTAGGCATTTTTTGGCAGCTTGTAGTGTGGGTTTAAGTCTTTTTTTTACCAGTTCTTGAGGAGGCATGTGTTTGCCATGTTTCACATAACTGTATTCACTTGCTGCGTAAAGTATTCCTAAAAATTTTGCACCTGTTCTTAAAGATGCTTGCAAGGCTAGGTAGGCAGCTATTTTAGAGTCAGTATCAATGGGCAGAGCAGCGCCATGATTCTCCAGATGGGAACCTAATGCCAGCAAACCAATTTTATGCACTTTTTCTGAAAGTATTTTGCCTGAGGAATATTTTAACTCTGTCATTTTAACACTTATTAGCTTGTGAATGATAATAAAGTTTATTTCAGTTAGTTATAGTAAGATTAATTTTGAAATTAAATTTCAAGGTTCCATATGTCATCTCCGATATGGTGTATGGTCTTGACGGCTTTGCCTTCATTATTTTTAACCATATCACTACCGGAAATGAGACTACGTCCAGTTGCCAAGGGTTTTCGGTGATTTTCATCGATGATTATAACCAAGTCTCCTTCTTTAATCATTGGATCTGCTTCTGTTATTCCAGGTGACATCACATCTGCACCCTTGGTCATGAATTTAACAGCACCCATATCCACAACCACATATTTAGATTTAATTTCGGTTTCTAATGCACCTTTAAGGGTTGGAAAAGGATTTTCATCAATAAACATGATCAGTGGTTTGTTATTGATAAGCACTATGTCTGGCAGGTCACTTTTGATGATTTCCATTGTATTTGAGGTGGTGATTAAATCTGAAAAGTCATTTAATTTTTCCTTGATTTCTTTGATCTTTTTCTTTTTAAGATGGTATCGTTTTCTTATTTTAATTTGTAACACACCTTACTGGTTTTTTAATTTGGCCTTATCTTTATAACCTGATAAACAATATGTTATTTATAAACTCAAAATCAATTAAATTTTATAGAAGATTATTTTAATATCATGGATATTAGCATAATATTAAATATAATATTGTAGCCAATACTATTATTGTAGATGAAACTAATATTTTTGAATTAGATGTGATATCTACAAGAATTTTTAGGATTATTATTTAATTAAGATATTAAATTTTAACATATGATTTGAAGTATTTTCACTTAATGAATACTGAAAATTGATAAACTATTATATCTTACTTAAAACAATAAATTATCCTATCCAATCTCTTCTAATATAAACAAATATTGCCTCAAGGCGTTTTCGTAAGTTTTAGCAGGAGTAAGGATATCCAACCATACATTTAAATATAAATCCCACCAACAATGAAGTTATAGGAAAGGTGATAAATTTGAATACACAGAAGAATGTGAATACATCACGACAATTGGATGTATTAGGAAAAGCATTGAATTCCCAAGTACTGATAAAACTCAAAGGCGGAAGAGAATTTAGAGGAAGCCTAAAAAGTTTCGACATGCACATGAACTTAGTATTAAACGATGCCGAAGAATTAGAAGGCGGAGAAACCTCCAGAAGATTAGGTGTCGTGCTTATAAGAGGAGATAATATTGTATACATATCTCCGGGCTAGAATAGTTTAAAGAATTCATAGATAAACCATATTAAGATTATAAGGAGGATACTGATGAAAGGTACACCATCATTTGGTAAACGTAACAAAAAAACTCACATCCGCTGCAGGAGATGTGGAAAAAATTCCTACAATGCTAGGAAAAAATACTGTGCAGCATGTGGATTTGGCAGATCCAGAAGAATCCGCAGCTACAACTGGCAGAATAAGAAGATCACAGGATACAGGTTAAAATAATTTAATTATTTGAGGTTAATAATGGAATCTAAAGGCCCTATAGATGTTAGAATCATCGTTGAAGGGGCATCTGATGTGGAAAACATTTCAAGGGCAATGCAGAACATAGCCTTGGGTGCAGAATACCACATCACTATATCATCCATTATTCCCACCACCAACCCTGAAATAGCTAAAAAAGTTGTTAAAGGCGCTGATATACTTTTAATTGCCACTGATGTGGATGCTCCGGGAAGAGAGCTTGCTGATAAGTTCCAAAAAGTTCTTAAAGACGAAGTAGGACACATAGAACGTATGAAACTTCCCTTTGGACATGATGTGGAGTATCTGGATCCGGCAATAATTAGAAATGAGATAAAAAACGCCATAATTCGTTCTGGACTTCTTTCAATAGCCCATATAAAGAAATTCCGGGAAATGGAAGATACACTGAATACGCAGAAAGAAGAAATCAAAACTCAAAAAGCAGAAATGGAAAAAATATCAGCCCAGAACGAAAATTTAGTTAACCAAAATCAACGACTGTTAGATGATAAGGAATCCTTCAATGAAAAAATCACCGAATTGAGGGAGGAATTAAAGGCTAATAAACAGAGATATGTTGATTTAAAAAATGAATACGGACTTATAAAGAATAAGAATTTATTCGAAATTTTTCCACTTAATAATCTGTGGAAAGAAACATTCAATGAAAATTTAGATGAAGAGGAGCATGTTTATTTTATAACCGCAGAATTCAAACCTGAAAACGTTCTAGCAGGTCAGGGTTTTATAGCTGCCCCTTCACGAGAAGATGCTGTTGAATGGTTAAAAATTATAAGAACGGTATTAATTTTTTATGATTCTAAAATAGAAGTCTTAAAAGAAGAAATAGATAACAATGAAAAGTTAAATTCCAGTTTGCTTAAAGAATAATATCGTTTTATTATATTTTGAATAAGTAATTACTAAATACACTAATTATTTAAGAAGATTATTTCATACTTAGACATGTAATACATCTGACTCATGAATAGAAAAAGATATCATTTAACATTTTGAATTGCCTTGTTTTACTCATCTGGATATTTGTATAAGGGAGAATTGTAATTGAAGGATAAATGCGGAATTGTAGGTGCTTATTCCAATAGTAAATCAGTTGAAGTCTCTAGACAAATATACTATGCATTATATGCCTTGCAGCATAGGGGACAAGAATCTGCTGGTATCTCAACATACAATGGAAAGGATATGTCAACTTATCGTGGTATGGGGTTGGTATGTGATGTTTTTAGCAACGGAAACTTCGATGGTCTAGATGGAAATAAGGGCATCGGCCATGTAAGATATTCAACCACAGGTAAATCGTTGATTGAAAACTCTCAACCATTTATAAGAGAATTTGATTCTGGAACAATTGCTATAGCTCATAATGGGGATATAATCAATTCTATGGAGCTTAGAAGTGAATTGGAACTCGAAGGGCGTGAATTCTGCTCAACAACAGACTCTGAAGTAATATGTCATCTATTAACCCGTGAATACTCCCAAACCCAGGACATGATCAAGGCCATGCAAAACATATCCCATGATCTTATAGGTTCCTATTCACTGGTTATACTGATAAATGGAGATCTGATGGTAGTTAGAGATCCCATGGGCATAAAACCACTTGCACTGGGGAAGAAGGATGATTTAATTATGGTAGCATCAGAAACCGTAGCTTTTGATGTAATCGGAGCCCAAAAGATCCGTGATGTAGAGCCTGGTGAAATAATTCTTATAAATAGTGAGATGAAAAGTTTTTCACTCCCTGAGAAAAGTAATGCTCCTCGTTCGCATTGTATGTTTGAATATGTTTATTTTGCCAGACCAGATAGTATATTAGATGGTAAAAATGTTTACGATGTAAGATTGAACATTGGGAAAGCTTTGTATAGGGAACATTCGGTAGAAGCCGATGCAGTAATGCCCGTACCGGACTCAGCCATCACAGCAGCGATAGGTTACTCCAGAGAATCAGGCCTTCCTTATGGTGAAGGGCTTATAAAGAACCGTTACATTGGTCGAACGTTTATAATGCCCACTCAAGAAGATAGAGAAACATCAGTAAGACTAAAAATGAATCCCATTAAGTCAGAACTGGAAGGTAAAAGGATAATTTTAGTGGATGACAGTATTGTAAGAGGAACCACCTCCCGAGCATTAGTCAATGTTTTAAGAGAAGCTGGAGTCAGTGAAATCCATTTAAGGATAGGGTGTCCGCCTATAATATCTCCTTGTTACTATGGAATAGCCATGGCTACAAAAAAAGAATTAGTTGCTTCTGATAAGAAAGTGAAAGAAATTGAAAAGATGTTGGGAGTGGATTCATTGGGTTATCTCAGCATTGAATCATTAATCAAGTGTATAGGATTAGAAAAATCTCATTTATGCACGGGTTGCCTAACCGGTGAATATCCTACATCATTACCTAAAAATATTGAAGAATATGAGGCTAATAGGTGTTAATATAACGATGATTAATGTTTTTTTGGATTGAAATTTAAATAGGGCTGATTCATTTTATAAATAAATCATATTAAGTAGAATCATTTAAAACTTTATGAATCGATTTTTTTTAACTAATAATGGGAATATAGGATGAATACCAAAAAAAATGATATAAATATTGGTAGAAAACTATACACCGTAAAAGAAACCTACTGGATTTCTTATAATGGATTACGCACTATTAAATACATGTTAAAGGCTAAAAGTAACTTACAGATGGATCAGAAATTCATCGAAAGGATAATGCTGGCGGTAACTGAAGTAAATAACTGTGCCATATGTTCCTATGCCCACAGCAAAAGAGCTCTGGAGAGTGGAATGACCAAGGAAGAAATCCATAAAATGTTAAAAGGAGTAATGGATGAAGTACCAGAAGAGGAATTAACCGCAGTTATGTTTGCCCAGCATTACGCAGATACCCGGGGAAGACCTACCAAAAAATCCTGGCAACGAATAGTAGAACTCTACGGTCTTTCCATATCAAAGGGTATATTGGGGGCTATTCGAACAATAATGATGGGAAATGCCTATGGGATACCCTGGAGTTCATTCATCAACAGACTGAGAGGTAAACCAGATCCAAGAAGCAGCCTGAAATACGAGTTAAGAATGATATTAGGTACCTTCTTATTCCCCCTATCATTTATCCATGCATTAGTTTCTCTTTTATTAAAAAAACCAATCATAGATTTTTAAAAAACACAAAAAAATAGAATTTGGTGATAAAAATAGTGGAATTACTTTCTTCAACTCGGGATTTTGCATCACTTAACGCTGCCATTTCTAATGGAGCAGATTCAGTTTATCTGGGGATTAATGGATACAATCTAAGAGCTAATGTCCCCCAGTTTCATTTAGATCAATTAAAATCTGCAGTGAAGCTTTGTCATGATTCTGAAGTCAAGTTATATGTCTGCACAAACACCATAATGAAGGATGAGGACTTGAAATCTTTAAAGGAAATAATGACCATCATCAAATCATTTGAAGCTGATGCAATCATAGCTTCTGATCTGGGAGTGCTTAATATTGCCCGAGAAAATGATATTGAGGTGCATATGAGTGTTCAGGCAAACATCTCAAACTTAGAGTCCTTAAAACTCTTGAAAGAATGGGGTGTAAATCGGGTTATACTATCCCGTGAACTCTCCTTGGATGAAATAAAAAAGATCAAGGCGAAAAGTCCCTTAGAAGTTGAAGTTTTCATTCATGGTGCCATGTGCATGGCTATATCTGGCAGGTGCTTTTTAAGTTCCCATCTTTATAATAAAAATGCTAACTGTGGAGAATGCCTTCAACCATGTCGTGAAAACTGGAAACTGGTATCTGCAGATCAAACTAATCCTGATTCTATTCGCCAAATCGAAATTAATCAGGAAGAAGATATATCCTATTTATTAAGTCCTAGAGACCTATGCATGATCGAACATATTCCAGAACTTATAGAAACAGGCATAGATGCTTTTAAAATAGAGGGAAGGGCCAGATCCGCTGATTATGTGGCAACGGTAACCAGAACATACCGGGAAGCTATTGATAAATGCTATAATAATGAATGGGAATTAAACCCAGAATGGTTAACTGGGCTTAAAAAAGTGTTCAACAGAGGTTTTGACACAGGATTTTACTATAGAAAGCCTTACAGGATCAGTAAATATAATGAGGCAACCCATATTAAAAAGGATGTGGGTGAGGTTACTAATTACTATAATAATGTGTCTGCAGCAGAAATAAGGTTATGGGACCACCTTAAAATTGGGGATGAAATAATTATTGAAGGTAAAACAACTGGTTCATTTACACAATTGGTGGAATCTATGCAGATTCATCATAATAAGGTTACTGAAGCTAAAAGGGATCAAAATGTGGCAATATTAGTTGAAAACAAAGTACGGCCCAATGATATTGTTTATAAAAGAATAGATAAGAAAAAATAGTTAAATATTTTATTTTTATCCTATTTTCACGTTTTCAACAATTTCATCATTAACACCCTGTTTTGATTCACCGTTATCTAAAACTATTTCTTTAAGGAAAAAAGCTAAAATGATACCTGTAAATGCGATTATTATCGCTACCATAAATACATTCTGGATTGAAATAGCCAATATCTCTTTTTGCCCTAAATTCATTTGGTTTAAACTGATTATTGTGGAATTCATCACGTATCCAAATACAGGAATTGCTACGGTTGCACCTACATTCCTGAAGAACTGCATAGCAGCTGTGGTGATCCCTATCTCTTTAAATGTAAAAGCATTCTGTACACTTATAGTGAATACAGTGTACATCATTCCACTTCCTAAACCAAGAACTGTGGAATAGATCAACAGCTGATATGGTGATGTATTTACATTCATTGTAGCAAGGAGAACAATTCCAATTGCAGTAATTATAAATTCAATTATAGCCAGTTTTTTATATTTTCCAGTTCTAGATATGATTTGTCCAGCTATGTTTGATGATATGGTAAGACTTATTAACATGGGAATCATTAGTAATCCTGAATTTGTAGCGCTTAATCCCATAATGTTTTGTGCAAATAAGGGAACATAGATTACTCCACTAAACATAAGAGCGCTTGCTAGGAAATTTTCCACAGATGAAATGGTGAATATGGGATTATTAAATAGTTTAAGAGGTAAAATAGGTTCTACCGCTTTTTTCTCAACTAGAATAAATATTAACAACATCAATGCTGAAAAGACAAATAATCCAATTATTTCTATTAAAGGATAATTATTCAGATCCCTGGCCAGGGTCAATGCCAGGAAAAGCCCGCTTAATGCTACTGTAAATGTCAAAATTCCATAATAATCGATAACTTCTTTTATATCCTTTAATTTAAAATTGGGAAGTGAATACATCAAGGTGGTCACCGCTACTATACCAATAGGTATATTAACAAAGAATATCCATCTCCAACCCAGTGTATCGGTGATTATTCCTCCTAATATCGGTCCCAGTACACTGGAAATTCCAAATACAGATGCCAGGATTCCCATATATTTACCTCTTTCCCTTGGGCTGAAGATCTCTCCAACCAATATGAAGGGGAGTGATATTAATATTCCTCCACCTATTCCTTGTATACCTCTGAAGATTATTAATTCGAAGATGTTGGTTGCAAAACCACATAGAACTGAAGATATGATGAAGGTTATGATACCAAATATTAGAATTTTTTTTCTACCGTAAATATCTGATAACTTTCCAAAAAGTATTATGGAAATGGTTGAAGTTAGCATATATGCAGTGAACGGCCATACGTAGTATTCCATTCCTTGCAGGTTGTTGATAATTTGTGGCATGGCTGTGCTGATAATAGAGTTGTCCAATGCAGCCACCAGAAGTCCTACCATCAATCCAGCCATAATCATGATGATATTATTTTTTTTAAGGTGGTAATGGCTTTTATATGGATTCATATTAATCATTTTGAAATTTTTATAGCTGCTTCTTTGATCTTTTCAAGAGAATCATAGAGTTTTTTAAGGTCTTTTTCATCAAAATTCGATAGATTTTCCTTAATATTCTTTTCTACGGCTTCTCGTGCATCATATAAGAATTTTTTTCCTTCTTCGGTTATTTCTATATAGACTACTCTTCTATCGTGCTGGCTTCTTGTTCTTTTTACCATTTTTTCTTGTACTAATTTATCAATCAAAGGAGTCATATTAGGTTTAGAAATATACAGTTTTTCACCGGCTTCTGATGTGGATAATGGGCCTGTGTTTAATAATAGGCCTATAATCTGATAATATCCTTCACTTTTACAATATTTGGAGTTAACTTGGTTTATTGAAGTTTTTATTCTCCTGTAGAAAAGGGGGTAGTATATCAGGAGATTATCTACCAGTGTTTTAAATTCTTGGTCATTCATTTTGATCAACTAATTGGTTATATATTTTAATTATTATTAAAATATAACTATTATGGATTTAAAACTTTCCCTAATTTGGATAAATAAAAAAAATTCATAATGAGCTATCAAAATTAATTAATGAAAAGATATAGAACTAATAAAGATTCATATAAAATTTAGGTGGTAAAATGATAAAGGTCAAAGATGCAATGGAAAGAAATATCATAAAATTTCATGCAGATGATAAAATAAGTGACGTAGCACAGATATTAAGGGATAATAAAATCAGCGGAGCGCCTATAGTTGATGATAATTTAAAAGTGATAGGAATAATAAGTGAAGGAGACATAATGAGACTTTTAGAGGTCCACTCTCCTCGTTTAAATCTCATCTTACCCTCCCCCCTTGACCTGATAGAGCTTCCCATAAGAATGAAATATGAGATGGATGAAATAGCTGAAGATATGAACAGAGCCGCATCAGTACTGATCGGGGAGATAATGACCAAAAAAGTGTTCACCATCAAAGCAGAAGACGATATTTCCGACGCAGCCCAGTTTATGGACACCCACAGCGTGAACAGACTTCCAGTGGTTGATGAAGAAGGTAAATTAATAGGTATCGTAACCAGAGGAGATATTATAAGCGCCATGGTGAGAATGGGATGAGCAAAACCAAGCGCATAGCAATTTATGGTAAGGGAGGAATAGGTAAGTCCACCATAGTCTCCAACATAGCAGCAGCCTATTCAAATGAGCATAAGGTCCTGGTTATCGGCTGCGACCCCAAGGCAGACACCACCCGCACATTAGTGGGAAAAAGAATACCTACAATTCTGGATGTGGTCAGAAAAAAGGACATAGACACTGAAGAAATAGTTTACAAGGGCTTCAATGGTGTTAAATGTGTGGAAAGCGGAGGTCCGGAACCGGGTGTAGGTTGTGCTGGAAGGGGAGTGATAGTGGCCATGAATTATCTAGATAAACTGGAAACATTCTCAGACGAACTGGATGTAATAATCTACGATGTACTGGGAGATGTGGTTTGCGGTGGATTCGCAGTTCCCCTGAGAGAAGATTTTGCAGATGAAGTATACATAGTAACTTCAGGAGAATACATGGCATTATATGCGGCTAATAATATTTCAAAGGGTATTAAAAAGCTTAAAAGTAACTTTGGAGGAATCATCTGCAACTGCCGTGGAATAGAAAATGAACTGGATATAGTAAACTCATTTGCAGAAAAAATAGGTAGCAGGGTAATAGGAATCATACCCCGTAGTAAACTGGTTCAAAAAAGCGAAATCGATGCAAAAACAGTAATTGAGAAATATCCTGATTCTAAACAGGCAGAACTATATCAAGAATTAGCATATAATATTTATCAAAATAAAGTATTTGTCATCCCTCAACCAATGGATGTAGAAGAATTCGATGAATTCTTCAGAGAATTTCAAGAATTATAGAATGATTTTATTTTATTAGATAAAGATAAATAAAATTCCTTATTTTTTTAAAAAAGAATGAATTAATTTCTTTTTTTTAGTATAGATTATCTATAATTCAGGTTTTATATCTTTGTGGATGTAAACCTAGTTCTTTAAAGGATTTTAAACAGGTTTCTTCTAGTTTAGAATATTCATTAAAGAAAAAAAGATGGGAATCACATTTACAATCAGAACATCCGAAATTAAGTATACTTTTACCTTGATCTGCAATTTTATCCGCTAATTCACATTCAAATCTATCATCATTAAGGGCATATATAATTGTAACAATTTTGGTGTTTTTATGGGCTAGAAAATAGTCAACATGCCAGTATAATTTTTTATCTTCCCTCAGATGTCTATCTAATCGTCCTTTAAGGGAATTGAGGGCGGAACCTATATAGGCGTAGTATCCTTTTTTAAATTCAACAATTCCCAAACTACCAATTCTAATAGAAGATGTTTCATCTAATTCAAATAACAGGCAATAGGTGCCCTTTAAAATTTTCTTCCCTGACATTTACTGACCTTTAATTATGAATACTATTATAAAATATAATTCATAGAATGATATAAATAATTCTAGAAATACAACATCAACTCTTATTGTTCAAAAATAAAGGTTAATAACAATTTTATATTAAGTGAAAGCCATGAAATACTCTTTTACAACCAAAGGACATAAAAACGTCACTTCCAAACATAAAACCACCTTCGAATTTACCAAAGATAAGGATATAGGAAAAGCTGCAGATTGCATTATAGGAGTCTCGAGTAAGGTTAATTTAACTGATATTCCACAGAAACTTCGAAATGCAATAAAAGATGATAAGAGCATCATCACCATCCATCTGGAAACAGAAAATGCCGATGATAAAATTATAGGATACGGACATCCTGATCTTACACTGGATCATCCTACAGACATGGTATGCCGAAAAAGTGAATATACATGCAGTAGGACCTTGATGATAAAGGCAGACAAAGCAGCAGTGGATCTTAAAAGGGAGTTAATTGAAGATTTAAAGGAAGATAAGGCTTTAAAAGTTACAATAATCGTAGAATAAAAAATACAAGTAATGAAATTATGGGATTAATTAGATAAATATCTAGAAAATTTAAAAAGGATATAAATTAGATATAAACTCCACAACCAACTAGATAGGTCTGATTTTGGTATTTAGCAGGTTTAATATATGTTATTTTTGTAGAAGGTAATTTAGAGCCTGGTTTGGGCCATTGGTATTCTACCCATCCTCCACCATTTTTCGCTGTTTGAATGAACAGCATACCGATGTTTTTGCCATTTATATCTTTTAGATCAGTCATATTCTGACCTATACCACTCTGATCCGGGGGATAAACCACTCTTATACCATCCATACGCCAGACAAATATGTAAGTGTCTCCCTGATACCAGATTGGGCTGTTGAATTCTTGAAATGCAGCTTCACCTTTAGACTGGATCTGATCTACTGCCCGGTCAACCAATAAAGTTATATTTTGTTTTTGTTTATTGATAACTTGTTGTTCCTGAATAACTGCGACTGCAGCTACTAAAATCATTAAAATTATGCCTAAAACTAATTTTTTGTTTATTTAAATCCCCCATGGCATATTCTAATTAAAAAAAGTCTGAATTTAATTCTTTTATAGTATATGCATCTATAATATCAGTTTTCTATTATTTCAAAGTGCAGGGGACGGGATTCGAACCCGCGAAGGGACTACCCCACTAGGCCCTCAACCTAGCGCCTTTGACCGCTCGACCACCCCTGCTGGTCGCTAATCAGCAATTGAAAATTACCATTAAGCATACAGACATCTTTATCTCTCGGTATTTAAATCTTGTCCTCATCCATTTATAGAGTCAGAACCATATATAAATGGATAAATCAATATTAGTTAATTTAATTAACACTTTAAAGGCTAAAAAATGCTTGCACTTAAAGAAATTGATGATGGATTATTGGTAAATATTGAGATATCTCCAAATTCATCTAAATTTGAAATATCCGGTTATGATGAATGGAGAGATGAGATACAAGTAAGAATCACCTCAATTCCTCAGAAAGGAAAGGCCAATAGGGAAATAATTAAAGAGTTCATAAAACTCACCGGTTCTCGAGTTGAAATTGTCTCCGGGCTTAAAAGCAGACATAAAACCTTGAAGATTTATGATCTATCCAAGGGAGAATTGGAAGATATTTTATTTAAAAATTATCCAGATTTTAATTAATCAAGCACATAATCTTAAATTAGAATTAATTTTGATGTTATCTAGCTCATATTTTTATAAAATCATGATATAACTAATAAATAATGGAATCCAGTCACTATAAATGGGGAACAGTTGTAATTGCTTGTATATCAATATTTATCATCGTTTTGGATTCATCTGCCATGAACGTTGCAATTACCGACTTAGTGGGGGAATTGAATACGTCATTGTCGGTAATCCAGGCAATTATGACTTTATGTGCTCTTATTGTAACTTCATTCATGCTGCTGGGTAGTAAAATCCAGAATATCATGGGTAGAAAGAGAATCTTCCTGTTGGGATTAATTATCTATGGTCTTGGAAATATCATTGCTGCTTTAAGTATAAATGCTGGTATTTTGCTGGTTGGATGGGCAATATTTGAGGGTATCGGCGCTGCTTTGATAATCCCGGCCACTGTTACACTATTAGGGGCCAGTTATGAAGGAAAGGATAAAATCACTGCCTATGGGATTTGGGGAGGTAGTGCGGCTGTGGCTGCTGCTATTGCTCCCATTGTAGGGGGAATTTTTACCACCTTTTTAACTTGGAGACTGATATTTGCTCTAGAATTGTTTTTCGTAATTTTAATCTTACTCTTCAGAAATTATTTGAATGAATCTAAACCCTACCTTAGATGGAAGGATTTAGACGTGGGGGGAGCTGTGCTTTCCATAGTTTCTTTGATATTAATTGTTTTAGGCATCTTATTGTTTGCAAATCCTGATTCATGGATATATGTGGCGGTTTTAATTTCATCAGGTTCTATTCTATTTATAATATTCTTATTATGGCAGGGAAGGCGTATAAATAAAGGTTTAGAGCCTCTTACTGATATATCTCTTCTGAAAAATCGAATTTTTGTACTGGCGACTGTCAATGACATATTACAACAAATAGCTCTAGCAGGGTTCCTTTTCATCATGCCCGTATTCCTATTACAGGTGATGAAATTAAATGCCTTTGATACTGGTCTTACTCTTCTACCGACATCTATAGTTATCCTAATAGTTTCATATTTGGGTACCCGGTTGACATCTATTATGGGACCGAAATATATACTGATGATTGGTTTTTTAATCTCAGCTGTAGGAACCTATTTAATAGGGGATGTATCCAACCTGAATACTCAGATGGTAGATATTATGCCCAGTATAATAGTGTTCGGTGTGGGTTTGGGTCTTTTATTATCTCAATTGACCAATATAACCATGTCTGCTGCCCGGGAAGATCAGGAAACGGACGCTTCTGGTTTGTTTAATACCTTTGATAACCTGGGATATTCAGTTGGAATGGCTTTAATGGGTGTTTTATTATTATTGGGTACATATGGTGGTCTTATGGCTGTAATAGAAGAGTCAGATCTTGCTAGTAACATGACTAATGAAGAGCTTCAAAATGCTTTATTTGAATATGTGGAAAAAATGCAGACTGGTGATCCTGGTGTACCTATGGAACTAGTTCCTCAATATTCTCAAATTATTGATAAGGCAATTAAGAGCTCAATTAGGCAGGTGTTTAATGTTTTATCTTTGATCCTAATTTTAGGGTTTATTATTAGTATATTCATTCCTAAAAGGATAATAAAAGCTAAAAATCAGTAAAAACAATTTAATATATTTGTAATTTTCCTAATTAAAAAAAATTAAAAAATGGGAAATTTCATAAGAATAAATCCTTATTATCCTTATACCACTGTATAGTCTGTTTTAGACCATCTTCAAAGTTCCATTCAGGATTCCATCCCAATGCACGTGTTTTGGAAGAATCAAGTGAATATCGTTTGTCATGCCCTGGTCGGGGGTCTTCTATGAATTCTATTAAATTTTCTCCTTTACCTAGAATGTTCAGTATCATATGGGTGATGTCTAGATTGGTTTTTTCATTTCCTCCACCAATATTATATACTTCCCCAAATTCACCCTTATTTAGAACGGTATCAATCCCTTTACAGTTGTCCATTACGTATATCCAGTCTCTTACGTTCATTCCATCACCATAGAGGGGCATTTTTTTATCTTGCATTGCATTTAGAATGAATAGAGGGATCAATTTTTCAGGATATTGATAGGGTCCATAATTGTTACTGCTTCTGGTTATTAAAACCGGTAAATCATAGGTTTTAAAATAAGCCAGCACTAATACATCTCCCCCTGCTTTGCTGGCGGAATAGGGACTGCTGGGATCTATATTACTTTTCTCTGTAAATGAACCATTATCTATACTACCATATACTTCATCAGTTGAAATCTGTAGATACTTATCAACATCATATTTCCTAACGTGTTCCAGGAGATTATATGTGCCAAGAACATCGGTCTTAACGAAGATACTTGGGTCTACAATTGATCTATCAACATGTGTTTCAGCAGCGAAATTCACCACCAGATCACAATCCTTCATAGCAGTTTTAACATCTTCTTTACTACCAATATCACCTTTAATAAACGTGATATCATTAGTTATATCCTTTAAATTGTCTTTATTTCCAGCATAGGTTAGTTTATCAAGGACTATAATATCATAATCGTAATTATCGTGTATATAATGCACGAAATTCGTTCCAATAAATCCTGCCCCACCGGTTATGAGTATACTCATTTTTAATCACCTTCTTTCAAATTAAATAAGAATGAGATCAGTTTTCCATAATTCAATAATATATTTTTCTAAAAAAAATCACCCATGACTCTTCCCTGGCTCTAATAACCAGTCATAAGGAATTTCATCGGTATCTGGGGGTAATCTAAACTCATCTGGTTCATCATAGTTATAGGGTAAAGTAGGCACACTTATAAAATAAGCTATTTCTGTACCTACTCCCTTAAAACCATGATAAACGAAGGGAGGAACGCTGATCATCATAGGATTTTTATCTCCCACGAAGAATTCATTCAATTCACCATAGGTAGGTGAGTCTTCCCGGGCATCGTAAAGTGCTACCTTCATCATACCATGGATACAGGTAAAGTTATCTGTCTGTTTTTTGTGCATATGCCAGGCCTTAGTTACCCCGGGATATGCGGTGGTTATGTATACCTGACCAAATTCCTTAAATATATCATCATCATTTCGTAATATTTCCATAAGCCAACCCCTTTCATCGGGAATGACCCTGAGTTCTTTTGTTTTAACTCCATCAATCATAAAATAACACCTTTTATAAATTAGATTTAAAAAATTTTATATATTTCATGCTTTATTAAACATTACCATGAAGCGTTTATTTATAAC
>JAJFTX010000206.1 GCA_021372715.1 Methanobacterium sp.
GATTTCACATGGAAAAGCAAGTATAAAAGATACGATTACCGAGGCGGTGGTCGTGGCAGTGGCAGAGTAACTATTGGCCATGTAATCGGCGGCGCTGTAGCTAAGAAGATACTTGAACTACTAAATATTAAGATAATATCCCATGTCACCCAAATAGGAGATATAAAAGCAAATAAGGTTAATATTAATCAGATTGAATCCAAAATTAGAGACAATCCAGTTAGATGCGCTGATCATAAAGCTGCTAGAGAAATGGAGGAATTAATCCTTAAAATGAAATCTGAAGGAGATTCTATTGGAGGTGTGGTGGAGACCGTTGCACTGAATCTTCCAGTAGGATTGGGAGAGCCTGTTTTTGATAAATTAGATGCTGATCTGGCTAAGGCTATGATGGCCATTGGTTCTGTTAAGGGTGTGGAGATTGGAGCTGGATTTGAGGTAGCCCATCTCACAGGATATGGGACTAATGACGAATACTACAAAGCATCTGATGGAAGTATAAAAACCACCACCAATCAATCAGGAGGAATACTGGGTGGTATATCCAATGGAATGCCATTGGTAGTAAAAATAGCAGTTAAACCAACTCCATCAATTTCACAGGTACAGAAAACTGTTGATATGGAAAATTTGGATGATGTGGAGATAAAAATAGAAGGTCGACATGATCCCTGCATTTGTCCCCGGGTCACGGCAGTGGCAGAAGCAGCAGCAGCCATGGTATTGGCCGATCATCTGCTAAGAGGGGGATTCATTCATCCTTCTACAGTAGAAAATATGGAAACCATCAATGAATAATATATCTTTTAGGCGTTTTAAAATAGATACTAATAGAAGTTTTTAGAGCGTTTAAAGAGATTCAATAAAATAATAGAAGTTTTTAGAGCGTTTTAAAAGGATTCTATAAAATAAAGTCTTAGAATATATATAAAAAATCAATGAAGTTTAGAACAAAAAAACGATTTTGTAAATATAATATGAGGAGGATAATCTTATGGAATGGTTTGTAATAGCCCACTGTAATTCCTGTGATGAAGAGATAACCCTGGAGGTGGAAAGTGATGTTCCTCCATATGAAATGGGCGATCTCATAGATGAATGTCCTTGTGGTGGGAAGTTCGTGGTTGATGAGATAAGAGAAATGGATTAAAATAAATATAGAGCCTCGGGCGGGAATTGAACCCGCGACCTCAGGATTACGAATCCCGCGCTATACCGGACTAAGCCACCGAGGCAAAATGTATAAAAATACTAATAAATTTATTTAAAATTCATCCAGTGTCTGTTGTTTAGGTCTGAAATCATCTAGATCTATTTTCATACCATCATATGCTGCTATAATCTGTTTTCCAGTATTATTTCTCACTCTTTCTGCTTCTTGATCTGGATTATTCATAATTAATTTCATACCTAAATGGGTCATTATACCCAGTTTTGGAGAGATTTCTTCCACCAGCTTGGCAAAATCATTTGTACATAGATGTCCATGTAAACGATCATCACCGGGTCTGATCACGCTGGCTATAAGTACATCGGCATCTTCATGTTCCTTAGCCAATTCAGGTATGTATCCTGTATCTGAAGTATAGGAAATGGTGAAATCATCAACTTTGAACTTAAAACCAACCGCCTTAGGGTCACCATGTTTGGTGGTGGTGGCGGTTATACTTAATTTACCCATTTTAACTGATTCCCCAGCATCTAAGACGTTGACTTTTGGAATACTTTTATGATACTGTGATATACAAGGACCCCATCTTTTATATCCATCTATTACACTTTTACTACCGATTAGGAAACCTTTTTTTCTGGTCATTCCCCTGGTCATGGCCTCAATTAAAACCTCTGCATCAGAGTAGTGATCGGTGTGACTGTGAGATACCAGAACTCCATTTAATTTTAAAGGACTTAAACCAAACTGGTAGGTCCTTACCAGTGCTCCGGGCCCCGGATCTATGTGAAGGTTCATCCCATCGATATTATCGATTCTGAATCCACCCGTCATCCGTTTCTGGGTTCTGGTGGCAAAACGACCCCCTCCACTTCCTAGAAATGTTAATTTCATTTATCAACCCTAATATTTTAGTTTTAAATAATTTTATTGTTCTGCTTTACATAAAATTACATCACATTTCAAACCAGCTCTGCTGGGCATGATACACAGGTTTTCATCCTTAACTACTGCCATGTCACCTATAGATACTGATTTAGGATCATCAATTTCCATGAAAACAGTTTCTCCTGGTTTTGCCATTGAATTCCATTCTAGATCAAGGGCTTCTATTCCCTCAGCCAAGGATATTTCGATTTTATTTCCTTCGATTCTTTGAACTTTACCAATGAGCCCATTATCTATAATCCTGGAGGACATTTCAATACCTTTGGCTGCTTTGATCATCTTCTCTTTTAATTCTCCCCGCCATTTTTCTAGTTCTTTAACATCCTGAATAATAGTAATTCGTAATAATTCCCTTGATTCTTTTTTATTTATATTAGGATGTTTTATTATCAAATCATATCCTGGACTTACCGATGGTGTGTTTTTAGCCACTTCTTCCATGGCTTTTTTAAATATTTCTCCTATTTCCCGTAGATTTATCTTCTTCTTCCAATTATCCTTTAATACTTTATTAGCAATTTCTTTGGTTGATTTATTTCCAAAAACCACGATAGAAGTGCTTCCACTTTCCATTTTCTTGATGGTGGAACCTGAAAGTTCTACTAAGCTATAACTCCCGGTAGTTCCGTATATTCTTTTTCTTTTAGTTTCAAATGTGGTGCTATTTTTAACTTCACCCACCACCACATCTCCAATTTCCCTAACCTTGGTAGTGTCATCAGATATTTTTAGAGTGATTCCTAGCTCTTGAGCTCTTTTTAGTAATGATTCCTTGGTTTTTATTAAACCGGTGTATAGTTCATCTTCTAAGATCTCCCTTTTCTTCTCATTTCCAAAAAAACCTATTCGTCTTTTATCTCCGATGATTACGCTTCCTCGATTTCCTATATAACAGATTATTAGGCTCAATTCCATTCACCAAATAGTTTTCATTCTATAATAAATTATTGCTCTATTATTTAAAAGGTTATTTAATTATATAAAAAAATAGTTCCAATATTTGAAAAATAAAATTAGATTATACTTCTATAATTTTTTCTCAGCAAAAGTGATCTTAAATCTGGTTCCCCCAGCCCTAATAAGTTCTATTTCCCCATCAATCTGGGCAGTTAAGCTATTAACCAGTTGCAAACCTAATGAATCAGTATTCTGGAAGTCTATATCTTCAGGGAATCCAACACCATCATCTTCAACTGTGAATACATATTTATCATCTTCCGGGTGGAATCCAACCTTTACTATTCCAATTTCACCTGTAGGAAATGCATGTTTTAAACTATTGGTTATAAGTTCATTAACAATCAATCCCAAGGGTATAGCAGTATTCAAATCTAACTTAATATCCTCTACATCTACATCCAGAGTAATATTCCCTGAATCATCTGCGTAAGTACTGAAAATTTCGTTAGATAATATCTGTATGTAATCACCGAAATCTATATTTTTAAGGTCAGTAGATTGATATAATCTCTCATGGATCAATGCCATTGATTTAGCCCGGTTTTGACTTTCTTTGAAGATGTTCCGGGAGTGTTTATCTTGTATGTAGTGTGATTGTAGTTCCAGTAAACTGGATATTATGAAGAGATTATTTTTCACCCGATGATGTATTTCCTTAAGTAGCATCTCCTTTTCTTTTAAGACATTTCTCAGTGAAATTTCCATCTTTTTACGTTCAGTTATGTCCCTCAAGGATCCTTCTATTCCAATGGGATTGTTATTCCCATCAAGCCAGACATGTGCATTAGTGGATACATAAAGTAAATTATTATCTTTATCTCTCAATTTCACTTCATAATCGCTGATTTCGCCTTTTTTGGTGATGGTTTCTATGAGTTTTTTTCTATCTTCAGGGTCTGAGTATAAAGTATCCACTGGTTTTCCTATTAGTTCCTCACGGTCAAACCCTGAATATCTCCTGATAGATGGGCTGATTTCAACTATCAATCCTTGCTGGTTTGTTTGATAGAAGACATCCTGAACATTATCGAATATGTTTCTATATTTGCTTTCACTTTCTTTTAAAGCTTCTTCTATTCTTTCCGTTTTGTAATATCTCTTACAATGCTTAGAATCAATTTTTTTCCTTCAGATTCAATGATTCGGGCGTTTACTTCCACATCTATTACTGAGCCATCTTTACATAGGTGTGCTGCTTCAAAAATTGTTGATTTCTTTTTTTCCAATTCTTTAATTCGTTGATTGATTAAAACAGCATGTTCTGGAACATCCAGATCATGGAGATTCATCTTCATGAACTCTTCTTTACTATAACCTGCTGATTTATAGGCGGATTCATTGACATAGATAAAATTTCCATCAAAATCATGTAAAAAAATAGAATCATTTGCCGAATTTAACATCAAATTTTTTAGTTTTGCTCCTATTTCATCGTTCTCTTGATTATCCAAAATTTTTTTATCCCCCTTAATAATCAATAAAATAAATATAAATCGTATATTTGGTTTTTAAATCACTGAATTAATGAATGATTTCTGTAATTCATAAATTTTTATAGGAATAAGGAATCCCTCAATATTCCAAATAATAATTTTAAATTATACTACCGAATATTTTTTATTAAAATTCACCTGTTCATCCCTTATATGTAAAGAATTTCGCTATTTTACCCCTGTTCCTCTAAAATACTATTTATATCAGCAGTGATTTCCTGGCTTGCCTCATCAAGAGGTATCAGATTAATTTGTTCTGCAGATTCCACTCCCACACCTATCTCAGCTGCTCTTCTTATCTGTTCCTGCTTGAAAATCGAACCTGAAGACACTTTACTGGTGGTACCATAGTACCTTAATAGGGCAACTCCCACCACATCTATGGCAACTCTATCCTTAGACGCTATCAAAAGATTAGGTTCAATTATATCACCCCTTTCGGGTCCTTTATTAACGAAAGCGTTCATCCCATCCATTAATATCAGATCTACAGGGTATTGTTGATTTATCTCAGCAATCATCTTTCTCTGATGAGGAGAGAGGTGTAGTTCATTCATATAATTATAAATACTTCCAGGGAGTTTTTTAGCCACCACACCCACCGAATTTTTAAGTGAAAGGGTGAAATGACCACCAAATCTGTGCGTTTTAAGGCAACATGTCTGCACCACCTTATCTGCTTCTAGAAATATTCGCGAGATATAAAAACCACGCAGCCAGTGATTATCCCTTCCTTCAACTTTAAACCAGCGCTCTTTATCCTCCTCATCCAGGATCACCACTTCAAAATCAAGTTTATCGGATAATTGAAACACTCCCAACTTCTTCAGTACTTCACTGGTATTTCCCATACCACTACGTTCAGCTAAAACTATTTTCGCAGCTCCAGCTTCCTGAAGATTTCCCACCAGGGCCTCCAGGGTTTCTAAATGTGTCGATGCTGGAAAAGGATCTGCACTGTTAAAATTAGCCTTTAAAGCAATATTTTTCCCTGAAAATTCATCTAAGTTAAACTTCTCCAATAAACTATTAATTCCCTCAGTTCTATGATTAGTTTTAATCAGATAAACATCAGTTTTCTTGAAAACCACCACATATTCCCCCGAATATATTGTTGATTTTTAATTTTTAAACTTAGATTATAGAAAAGTAAGCTGTAACTATGATTTAAATCATTATATATTATTTTTAAAAAATAAATTTTCTTTAATATTAAAAAATTAAATGAAAAAATTATTTATTTATTGTTGTTACCGGATTCGCCAGTAACAGCCCTTTCATCAGTTTCAAGATTATCTAAAAGTTTATCCTCATTTAAAACTGTTTTTAAATATTGACCGGTATAAGTACCACTTACTGCTATGTTTTCCGGTGTACCCTGGGCTATGACATTACCACCTTCATCCCCACCTTCAGGACCCAGATCAATAATGTAATCTGCAGTTTTTATAACATCCAGGTTGTGTTCTATCACGATGATGGTATTACCTGTATCTCTCAATCTTTCCAGTACTTTTAAGAGTTTTTTGATATCTACAAAGTGCAGGCCAGTGGTGGGTTCGTCCAGAATATACATCGTCTTGCCAGTACTCTGTCTGCTGAGCTCCTTAGCCAGTTTAACTCTCTGTGCCTCTCCACCAGATAGTGTGGTGGCTGGCTGTCCTAGTTTAATATATCCCAATCCCACATCATCCAGTGTCTGTAACTTCTTCTTAATACGGGGAATGTTCTCAAAGAACTTCAATGCTTCCTCAACCGTCATGTCCAGGACTTCAGCAATATTTTTACCTTTATAACGAACTTCCAATGTTTCTTTGTTGTATCTTTTTCCGTTACATACTTCGCAAGGTACATATACATCGGCTAGGAAATGCATCTCGATTTTTATTATACCATCACCGGTACAGGCCTCACAACGACCCCCTTTAACATTAAAACTAAATCTTCCTGGTTTGTAACCTCTTTTATTGGAGGTTGGTGTTTGAGCGAAGATTTCCCGGATATATGTGAAAACCCCTGTATATGTTGCAGAGTTGGAACGGGGAGTACGCCCTATAGGGGATTGATCAATAATGATGGCTTTATCAATTTTTTCAATACCCTCGATAGCCTTATGTTTACCAGGATTGGTGTGTTTATGGTTTAAAATACCATATAATCCTTTATACAATACATCATTAATTAATGTGCTTTTTCCTGATCCAGAAACACCAGTTATACAAGTAAATACTCCCAAAGGGAATTTAACATCTATATTCTGCAGATTATGCTCTTGGGCACCTTTAACTGTTAAATAACTATCATATTCCTTTCTTTTTGTAGGTACAGAGATGTTTTCCTGTCGGGATAGATATTTGCCGGTGATTGAATCCGGATCTATTGCAATTTCCTGGGGTGTTCCTGCCGATATAATACGTCCTCCATGTTCCCCAGCCCCGGGTCCGATATCAATAACATGATCTGATGATATTATGGTTTCTTCATCATGTTCCACTACGATAAGGGTGTTTCCTATGTCCCGCAATTTTTTTAGAGTTCCAATTAAACGAGCGTTATCTCTTTGGTGCAGTCCAATACTGGGCTCATCCAGTATGTACAATACACCCACCAGTCCGGATCCTATCTGAGTTGCCAGACGAATACGCTGGGCTTCTCCACCTGATAAACTGCCTGATGAACGATCCATGGTAATATAATCTAATCCCACATCTTTTAAGAATCTTAAGCGTTCTTTTATCTCTTTTAAAACTTCATGAGCTATGTACTGCTCACGTTCATTTAGTGTTAAATCCTGGAAGAATTTATAAGATTCTTTAATGGGTAATTCAACTACCTCTGCAATGGACTTATCACCGACGGTTACTGCACGACTTTCAGGTCTTAATCTGGTTCCAGAACAGACTGGACATTTATGATCACTCATGAACTGTCCCATGTAATGGCGCATATAATTGGATTTGGTCTCCATATATATTCGTTCCATCCGACTTATTACTCCTTCAAAATATCGTTTTACTCGGTGTTGTCGGTTTTTTCTCTGGAAAACAAATTCAATTTTATCTGAAGAACCGTATAAAATTATATCCTGATGTTTTTTGGACAGTTCTCGGAAGGGTGTATCCATACTGAACCCATAAAAGTCTGAAATCGCCTTTAACATCTGTCCATAATAACTTTCCCTATGTTTGGATTTGCTCCAGGGGAGTATTGCACCATCATTTAAGGATAGACCCGGATCTGGCACCACTAGATCGGCATCTATTTCAAGCTTACTACCTAAACCGTTACATTCGGGACAGGCCCCATGGGGATTGTTAAAAGAAAACATACGAGGGCTGATCTCTTCGAAGTTAATGCCACACTCTGTGCAGGCGAAATCCTCACTGAAGACTCTCTCATTAATAACATCTCCAGAGCCATAAACCACGATTAAAAGTCCATCACCCAAATCCAGAGCGGTTTCTACTGAATCTGCAAGTCGAGCTTCGAAATCACGGTCATATCTAATTTTGAGACGATCAACGGAAACTTCTATACTGTGTTTGAAGTTCTTCTCCAGTTTAATTGCGTCTTCCAGACTTTTGATCACTCCATCCACCCTCACCCGGACGAATCCCTGGTTGCGCAGGTTCTCGAATATTTTCTGGTGTTTTCCTTTTCTATCACGTACTAAGGGTGCTAATATTTGTATTTTTGTTCCTTCCTTCTCTTGAAGAATGCTATCTACTATTTGGCCTGGTGTTTGCTGGCTTATTTCTTTTCCACACCGATGGCAATGGGGAATTCCGATTCTGGAAAATAGTAATCTTAGATAATCATATATTTCTGTAACCGTGCCCACGGTTGATCTGGGATTCATTCTGGTGGTTTTCTGGTCTATGGATATAGCTGGTGAGAGTCCTTCTATGTAATCCACTTCTGGTTTTTTCATCTGTCCTAAAAATTGTCGGGCATACGCGGATAATGATTCAACATAACGTCGCTGCCCCTCAGCATAGATGGTGTCAAATGCTAGGGAGGACTTACCTGAACCACTTATGCCGGTAATAACCACCATTTGATCCCGGGGAATCTCAACATCTATATTTTTCAGATTGTGTTCTCGAGCTCCCTTTATTATTATACTTTCCTTTTTGTTATTCATCTATTTGCTCCTCAAAAATCAGTATTTTATCCCTGATTTTAGCTGCTTCTTCAAAATCCAAACGTTCGGCAGCTTTCTTCATATCTTTTCTTAAATCTTTGATAAATAAGCGTAATTCATCCCGGGGCATGGTTTTCAGATCATCACGCATTATAACGTCTTTTTTATCTGTTTTTTCCTTTAATGAACGCACCGTACTTTTAGGGATTATATTATGCTTCTTATTATATTCAATCTGTAAATTTCTTCTTCTGTTGGTTGTTTCCACTGCTCTACGGATTGATTCTGTAATTTCATCGGCATAGATAACAACCTGTCCTTCAACATTCCTAGCAGCCCTTCCGATAGTCTGGATTAGTGATTGTTCTGAGCGTAGAAATCCTTCTTTATCCGCATCCAGGATCCCTACCAGTCCAACCTCGGGGAGGTCCAATCCCTCTCTTAGAAGGTTCACACCCACCAGACAATCGAATTCACCTCTTCTTAGGTCATCTATTATATCTATTCTCTCCAGGGTGCTGATCTCGGAGTGCAAATAACGCACCTTCAGACCCATGCGCGCATAATAATCAGTTAGGTCTTCTGCCATGCGTTTCGTGAGGGTAGTTACCAGTATTCTCTGATTTTCAGCTACTTTCTTGTTGATCTCTCCCAGTAGATGTTCCACTTGTCCCTGGACGGGGTGGAGTTTGATCTCTGGATCTACCAGTCCAGTTGGTCTGATTATCTGTTCCACTATCTGTTGGCTTAATTCCAACTCATATTTGGCTGGTGTTGCTGATACATAGATCACTTGATTCTGAAGGCTTTCAAATTCAGAGAAGTTCAATGGACGGTTCTCCCTGGCGGAGGGTAGTCTGAAACCATAATCCACCAGACTATCCTTTCTGGCTTTGTCTCCAGCGTACATTCCCCCTATTTGTGGTACTGTAACGTGTGATTCATCTATAATGGTTAAATAATCTTCTGGGAAATATTTTAGCAGAGTATAGGGTGTTTCCCCCCATTTTCTACCAGAAAGGTGCATGGAATAATTTTCTATTCCTGGACAGTAGCCCATCTCCTTAAGCATCTCCATATCATATTTAGTCCGTTGTTCCAGCCTTTGGGCTTCCACTAGTTTGTTCTGGGATTTTAAAATGGTTAATCTTTCATCTAATTCTTCAGATATATCTTTTAAGGCCTTATTAAGTTTTGAATCAGCTATAACGAAGTGTTTCGCGGGGAATATGGTGATCCGGTCCATGCTTCTGCGATGTGTTCTTTGAAGTGGGTCTATGGTGGATATGGCTTCTATCTCATCACCAAATAACTCCAGTCTTAATGCGACTTTTCCATGAGCAGGATAGATATCAATAACATCTCCTCTCACCCTGAAAGTTCCCCGACTGAAGTCAATGTCATTTCTTTCATACTGCATCTTTACCAGATCGGTTAATATCATCTCCCGGTCCATGTTATCCCCCACATTGAGTGAGAGAACCTGTTCACTGTAGTCCTCTGGTGATCCGATACCATAGATACAGGATACACTGGATACTACTATGACATCATCTCTAGATAGTAATGATTGGGTGGTGGAATGTCGCATCATGTCTATTTCGTCATTTATAGATGCTTCTTTATCGATGTAGGTGTCTGATTGGGGAATGTAGGCTTCTGGTTGATAGTAATCATAGTAACTAACAAAATATTCTACTGCATTGTCCGGGAATAACTCTTTAAACTCCTCATAAAGCTGGGCTGCCAGTGTTTTATTATGAGACATAACCAGGGTTGGCTTTTGAACCTCCTGGATTACATTAGCCATAGTAAACGTTTTACCAGAACCGGTTACCCCTAATAGGGTCTGATGCTTAAAACCCTTTTTAATACCTTCTGAAAGATTTTTTATAGCCTTAGGTTGGTCTCCTAAAGGCTTATAATTTGATACAAGCCTGAATTTACTCATTTCTTATCCTCTTGTAAAAATAAGTATCAATATTATATTATTATGAAAATCAAAAAAATAGATATATATTATCCATACCTCGAAGTATTATATAAATTCACCGATGATATACTTACTCATATAAACAGGAAAAGATGAAACATCAATATATATTGAAATCATTTAATTGATGATTGATTTACTTATTAAGATTATTTTTTTCAAAACAATATAAATTAAAACGATTATCCAATCTAAAGAAATTTTATCTAATTTAGAATGCTAGGATTGATCTAATTGACTCTAAACAACTATCCACATAATTTACCGGATAAACCGGGTGTATATATCCTGAAGGATATGAAAGATGGAATTCTTTATGTGGGAAAGGCTAAATCTCTCAAAAAACGAGTTAAATCTTATTTTAAGGAGGAATTGGATTCTCCTAAAACCCAGATCATGATGAATCAATTTCATAGTTTAGAGTACATAATAACTGATACTGAAAAAGAAGCCCTTATTTTAGAGTCTAATCTTATAAAAAAGTATCTTCCTCGTTATAATATCAGATTGAAGGATGATAAGAGATATCCT
>JAJFTX010000209.1 GCA_021372715.1 Methanobacterium sp.
TAATTCCCACATTCACCCCATACCATATCAGGCCAATAACCAGGAGGAGTATGCTGATGTATATTCCCCATTTATTCCTCTTTCTTTTGGGTTTATTGTAAGGGGTTTCTTCCATGTTTATACCTGTATCTTCTTTCATAAATTTCCCTATCAACTGTTTTAAGCTATCAACTTTTCTTAAGATGGACTATACAGGGTTATGGTATATTTGTGTCGGCTGGTACTTAAATTCAACATTGGTCCGCCTATATAATCTGTTTTAAAACCGCTGCCGGTTAATGAGTTATTAATACTGGTTAATATCTTCTCTTGCACTGAAGTTACCGGCCCAGAGAAGCTTACATTAATATTATAATTTCCAGTGTCATTAATTTCATTCATATTGACACTAGTTACTCTAACCGGTTGCATGCTTCTATTTAACAGAGACAATTCTGTAGTACCATTTTCTGCCCCGATTCTTACTGCTGAAGCTACCGAATTTAATTCATTATTGTTCATTACAACTGAACCAAATACAATAACCACCAGCATCACTATTGCTGCTAGAAGAATGTATTCTACAGAAATTTGTCCTCTTTGATCCATCCTACATCACTCATCCTTTATACATTCTAGTCTATATCTTTTTTGCTTAAAATCCAGGAAATTCATATAAATAGGATAATAAGTATTACAATTTCTCAAAATGTATATATATTATTATAAACCAAAATAGATTATATTACTAAATGTTTTAGAAAATAAACGGGTTTGTATTGGAAACTTAGTATAATTTACGCTTCAAAAATTGAGGGAATTAAAAAATATCATCCTGGAGGCTAAATATGGGATTTTTGGATGATGATTCAAAGGGGTTTGTAATTTCTTTAGATCTTCTAATTGCAATCATACCACTTACCATCATGATCGGTATGGTAAGCGCAGATATGGGAAATATAATGTTCCAGATAGAAGATACTGTCTTTAGAGGCTCTATGGATCGAGTTGCAGCAGATACTATGAATACTTTACTTGAAACATCTGGAACCCCCTCTAACTGGGAGCGAACTGGAAATTTAAGTTTGGTAGGGTTAGCAAAATATGATCAAAGTAAAGGAAAACCCAGTGAGGGAACAATTTCTCCTACTAAGCTCGCTTTTGTCGTGGAAAACCCCACTTCGGTACAGAATATCATAGGAGATGAATATGGGTTTTACATGACTGTTAATACTTTAGACACTAATACCTCTATGGGCAGTATTGGAACCTATAACGCATCTGTTAATGACATCGTAAGGGTCGATAAAGTTGTTCTCTGCTCCAGACTGGAAACAGTTTCCTCCTTAATGGGAGAAATTAGATACACCGGACAAAGCAGGAATTATATTGCCCCAGAATTTCAAACGAGCGAACGTTATAACCAAACTTATAACTATTGGATTATATTTTTAAATAACACTGGATTTACCTCTGCTACAGTTACAATCAACGGTAATGTAATAAATTTGGATAGTTCGAATATAAATAATGCTTATCTGATAAATTCAACATATTTAAATACGAATACTTCAGATAATATGCAATTTTTAAACAATACAGTTACTTTAAACGCTACTGGTGGCTTTGGTAGTTCAATGAATTTCTTTATTGTTCAAGCGCCTAAAAACATAAAATCAGATGGTATTAACTACGATACTGTAAATCCAAAAGAATGTTTATTTGTATTATATCTATGGCCAAAGTGATTATATGGATGATAAAGGGTTTATATTCACAGCAGACGCTGTTTTAGGATTAATAATAGTTTTTTTACTTACTGCTTCCATTGTAACCTATGCAATGCTCCCCATATACGAGGGGCAGGATCACCAACACCTAGAAGCTCTGGCAGATAGCATCCTGGAAACTATGGAAGCATCCGGTACTTTAAGGTCAGCTACTGTTGATTATTACAGTAATAACCCAGATCAAGCAGAATCTGACCTACGGACTTCTCTTAATATGTTAGTACCCTATGGTATTGGTTATAAGCTTACAGTGGGAGATAATCCTCCTGTTACCGATGACCGTGGTTTAGCCACAGCTACAGATGTGGTGACCAAGGTTAAAGTTATATCCGGACCCGAGGAAGGATGGATGGGAAGGGCGTATTATAAAATTGAAAACGTGAGCTTTACCACTGTGAATCAGAATACTACAACCACTGTGTGGAATTTCCATAACTATTTAACCAATTTCCAGCCGTGGAATGGCGGTCTTGATGACTATACCTACTGGGGAATAACAAGCAATTACCAGAATCCCCAGAATATCGAATTTAGTGTACCAACTACCGGAACAATTAATAATGTTATGGTCTTATTTGGATCCACCTATGATAGTAGTTCAGGCACTGCTAGGGCTACAAATACAAGCTTCTTCTTAAATGGCGTTTTAAGAGAAAATATAGATCCGAACGAATTTTTATATCTTTTCACCAATAATAATAGAAGATTTTATAACAATAAATCAGTCATAAATCCTAACTATTTCAATCCTGGTCTTAACAACTTCTATCTGCGGTTTAATTCGGCCTCATCAAACAACAACATGCCCTGGTATAGTATCATAGCCAATTACACAACAACATTGAATGTTGCCGAAGGAATACTGTTTAACGATTCAAGATTTGATGATAGAGCTGGAGTGGGAAGGCCTCAGGGCAGTACTAGTTTAAGATTTGATCTGGATACAGGGACTACGTCAAATACTCCCGGACGTACTATTAACTGGAATACACAAGGAACAAGTGATTTTGATGTAAGTACTCCTTTTTCATTGACAAATATACCCGGTAAAGGTGGTGACCCAGGATCAGCGGTTGCATCGACAACCAATATTTATGTTCCCCCAGGCACCAGGCTTTTTGATGCATACGTCGTGGTGAATGCCTACGGTGCAGTTGACGGCGCCATAGTACAGGTCAAGCCTGAAGGAGGTACCTGGCAAACAATTTTCACCTCATTTGGAGGTTACACCGGTAGATCCGATGGAGGTTACGGTAATCTTCCTGGAATTATCAGTCTACATGATAGCAATGATATCAGCAAAGATTACCTCAGAGCCGGTAACAATCAAGTCAGGATAATCGTTTGGGATGATGTTCCTGGTGGTGATTACGATTTAGTAGGTCTGGAAAACTGTTATGCCAGTATCACTTACAGTAGTCTTCCTATTAAATGGGATACTACTACTTTCGATAGTTATCAATCCACTGGTGATACCTACACTCAAACTAAACCATTCACTATCGAATCCGGCGCCGAGAATGTCTATCTATTCATGGGTGTTGGGTTGGATACGCGTAGTGTTCGAGTTAGAGTAAATAACTCTGAAATCTATAATGGACCCCCCCAATACGCCTTAAACTTAGAAGAATATGATACAAATGACATATTCAGTACCGTGGTGAATGGTAAACGAGTTTTGAAGCGAGGAGATTACAACCTTGAAGTTAGGGTAACTCCTTCAAGAGCATTTGAATCTGGTGATTTCGGTGGCACTAGAACTAGTTCTCCTAGTTATACAAGTTATGCCAATCCGGAGATTTTTTCAGGTACCCGTATCGGTGTTTTATACCCCCAATTCCTGGCGAATATGTGGTCAGTATCCTTTGCATCTGATCCTGATGTTGCTAAAGCGGATGCCAGAGAAAGATTAATTCAAAATGTAACGGCTCAAGGGTTTACAGTGGATGAGTCTTTAATTAAATTAGAAGCCCTTTATTCCGGAGATGTACCTAACGCCGTCCCAGTTAGATTGGAACTGTGGAAAAAATAAAAAGATGATAAAAATGGACGATAAAGGATATGCATTCGCACCAATGGCATTTTTGCTCATGGTACCTGTTGTTGTACTGGCAGTCTCTTTTAATGGGGTTATTGGTGAGCTTAACAGCATCTCATCGATTGCGGTTGGAGGAGATGTGACAGCTACTATTGCTCATAATATTGTAACCGCCGTAGAACAAGATACAGCTGATGCAGGAAGATATTCAGCTATGATGGCTGTACAAACTATTATAAATAAGACTAATATTTATGATAATCATCCATTCTTTGGTAAAACAGGTAGTAATAGTACAGGAGATAACAGTAAGGCATTTATAGTAAAGAGTACAGTGGATATGCTTAATAAAAATATCACAGAAACATGTAGAGTATTAGAACAGCAAACTGGAAGAGATATTTATATAAATAATCTCTATGTAGATCCTACTAGTACTGACACCCTTAATATTTTTGAACCAAATGATTTAGAACTTTACCAGAAGGATCCCTTCGGATTTTATATTAAGGTTAAGAGTATACCCATTAAAGTAGTACAAAGAGATGCTTCTCAAAATAACAATCAGTCCGTACAATTTGACACACCAGTAAGGGATGTTTATGTTTCCATTGAACAACTGGAGGACCCTTGGATCTGGGTGATGACTAAACACAGGAATAGTTCAGTAATATATCGATACCCATACTATACCTCCTCCGGTGCAATATCCGATGGAACAGGTGGTGACTACCACTTTGCTGATAATGTAGCTCCAGGCAGGTTGAACTATCTCTGGGAATGCTTCTTAGGAGCTAATGTAACTGTTATGGGTCCTCGTCCTTATTACTTCTCAGACATCTATGGCCTTTCTTTCTTTGATAGACTGGAAAACAGAACCCCTGAGACATCAGGAAGTCCTCCAGAAGCTAGGATGAGCACTTTTATCATTTATGATGTTTTAGAGGAAGATCATGGACTTCGTCCTACTTCTATGCTTGATCATGAATACTTTGAAGGTGTTGAAGGTTCTGTTATAACCGCCCAAGGAGTGACGGTTAAAACACCTTCCGGAGTTGAGTTCCTTATTTCGCCAACTTACAGAGGTTATCTTGATTTACAACCTACTTATTAGGTGATCCGATTGTTAGATGAAAAAGGTTTTGGTAGTGCTGAGTTCATATTTGTATCCCTAATTGCACTGCTTTTAATAGCAGGTCTTTCTACTCTTGTAAGTAATGAAATTAACCAGACAAAAACAGGGGATATTGCTCAAACCAGAATAACTGGAGAAAAAATTGCCGAGATAATTAACACTGTTTATATAAAGGGAATAGGCTACACAATTACCTTACCGGTTCCCACAAATACGACTGTTTACGTTGATGATCCTGAAGGCTTTTTAACCATTTATTCTAGTAGTAACGGTGCAAATATTAGTATAAAAGTTATACCCAAGAACATAGAAAAAACAACTCTAGATGGCGATCAAACATATAACGTAACCCACAATACAGATGGCAGCATAACATTTAATCAACTGTGAATAGTGATTCCTATGAATTTACCTGAAGATTGGGAGAAAAAAGCTCTGATAGTTATAGGGGCTGTTTTTATTCTAACTGTAATTTACGCCTTCAACCCATTCCTGGGTACTTCCACCAACAACACCACCATGGAACAATCACCATCTGAACCTACCATCATCCCCTTCCCTGAAAATGAAAGGAAAAATGACACAAACAACTCCACTAACCAAACTAAGATAAACGAAGAAGATGCAAAAAGAATCGCATCTGAAGCAAATCCTGGTTACACTGTGGGGACGCCTATGCAGGGAAGTATAAACGTAAACAGCACCAACTATTTTGTTTGGATCGTGCCATTAACCAAAGAGAATACAGCGTCCAAAACCATATATATAGATGCCGACACAGGAAATATAGTAATGGAATCTTAAATGGTTAGGGTCTTCAAAAACTTTTATAAG
>JAJFTX010000052.1 GCA_021372715.1 Methanobacterium sp.
GTATCCCCTGCACTTATTGCAGAGTATGGAAGTAATTGGTTAAAATCAACATCGAACCCTACCGCGTTAAACCATAACCTAAACCCTGTATTCGGACTATCCACCCTAATCCTAAATGATACTTCATAATCAATCCCCTCATTAACGGGAATAGCAATATCTTGGTTATTGTATATCTCAGTCAACGGATTTAACCCATTCCCAATCCCCTTTGGATTGCTATTCACATTGGATATTTTTATTGCATCAATTCCTGTTAAAAAATCTTCTTCTATAGTAACTCCTGCTATTTCTATACCACTCATAGTCCCTATATAAATAGGAATGTTTCTTAATGAAGGGATACTCTCATTCTTGCAATAAAACTTATTAAAATTTATGATTGGGTAGTTTTGTGATGACTGAGGAGATGAATTATCTAAATTCCAAGATAGCTCAACCCCTCTAACCAAAGGGAATATAAACTCATCTGATTCCACTCTATTAATTAGCCTCGATATTTCTCCTCCAACCAAAGAATTTCTTATGTTATTAAAATCATTATCATTAACATAAATATCCTCAATATGATTAGAAGGGTCGATTAAAAAATAAATTTGATTATTTGAATCATATACATTATAAAATTTATCAACCAAAGAAAACCTGTATTCAATACCATTATTAGATACAATAGATAGGTTAGCAATTTTTATATAATCTGTAGAACTTGTATTGTATAAAAATAATCCTTCTGCTAATAAAATATCTTCATCGGTTGTAAGATAATCTTCTCTATTAATTGATAAAACTCCATCCACATAAACCCTTAGGTTAACAATATCCCTTACTAGTTTAATCCGATATACACTGCTACTATTTTTATCTAAAAGAATACTAATATCATCAGACGATCCATCGAAAAATTTAATCTTGGCCTTTGTACTACTATAATTACTAAAATTAATTAGATCCCCACCACTGGAAGAAACTTCAAAAAAATTACCCCCCACTATTTCTCCTTCATCAAACTTAACATCAAACTCAATAACATAACTATTCCCTATATTTAAATCTTCTAAGAAAAAAGAGGAAAAGGAGGCATCAAATGCCTTTAGTTTAATGCATCTTCCACTAACATCACTCTTCATCGAGAACATTTGTTCAGTTCCCCTTTTTTTCATCTCCCCAACCCATTCCGAGTAAATGGATAGAATATCACCATCAATAGTATCCTGATTAAACGAAATCCCCAAAAACTTTAAGAATCTTTTAACTAAATCAACATTCTGCGTAATATCCAAAAACTCCTCCCCTTGTCGATACAGTAAAGCGAATAGATAACATACACTATACCAGAAGGTGTAAAAATCCTTATCATTTAACCCCTCATCGTATATGCTATCCATCTTCCACCAATGAAGGTTTTGATCCCCCTTGGTAATTCTTATATTTCCTATTTTTCCTGATCTATAGGCCATTATTATATATTATTATCATCATTATCATACGAACATCTCGCTCCACTACTGGTGGCGATCCATGAACTATTAGAAGTAATCAATGGCACGGTTCCTCCATTCCTATACTTAGTGGTTCTTAAATTTTGAGCCATCCAAACCTGAGAACCTACCTTTATGGTTGGGTAAACATTCCCATCAATATCCTCAACATATCCCAAATTAGTACTATCATCCTTTATACAACGAATAGATGCCCCTTTATTGTGAGGGTTATCTTCACCAAAACCAGATTGTATATCAGCAGAACTATAATTCAACCAATATAAATCCCCCCCTGCCTCTGATGTCCAATAATACCCTGTTTGATTTTTTTCACTAAACGCTCCAGAGTAAACATCTCTTTGACCCCCACCCCGTCCATTGAATAAAACCGAATTCACTGCCCCTGTATTCGGAGAATTCCAATAAGTAGTTCCTGTTTCCTTTAACTTTCCTCCAGCGGAAGATCCTAATGCGGTTACTAAAGTATCCCATTCAGCATTGGACGGGATATGCCATCCAGTGGGGGCTATATGTCTAGAATCTAATGCTGTAAACCCATTATACATCAACCCATACTTTATTGTGGTATAATTTGATGTGGTAAAGGTTACGTCCTCCCCATAAACAGTTCCCTCACTATTGGTTGCATAAGCCCTAACGTGGTACAACGTATTAATCGATAACCCTGTCATACTACTCACATACGAAGAAGACCCACTCCCATCGGAAGTATGACTATTAACAATTGTTGGGTTTGATGATGTACTCCAACATACTCCCTTACTAGTTATTCCTCCACCTCCATCGTAAACAATGGTTCCTCCTGATGTAGCAGTATTTATTCCTATATTAGATATTGAAACAGTTTCTATAATAGGAAGGGATATTAATGTTGTTATTAAATTAATGAACTTATACTCACTATTCGTAAGTAAATATTGTGAATCTATCAAGACATTATCCACGTAACAAGTGATCATCAAATTATTTCTAACCAACTTTATCTTTGATAACTCTGTTAGAGTGACTCCTGTAAAAGAAACCGCCTCCCCACCGCAAGCATAATCTATACTATCTGACTCAACTAGAATATAGTTATTTGAACCATTATCACACATTTTAAAATGGATAAAGTTCACATTAGACACCTCAAACTCTATGGTATGGTAAGTTCCAATATTCACTTCATGTTCTAATGCGATATCCTGATTAGAGATACAATTCCCAAACGTAAACAGGTCATTAGTCTCTAGTTCTCCAGTATAATCATCCTCATCCACATCAATGATAACCATATCCACACTTTTTTCTCTCTCAATATACATCGGGAGGATGCCATCCTGCTTAATTTTAGAATACACATTTTTTGCCCACTCTAAAACCTTACTATCATTAGATCTAAAAAGTAAGGAGAACAAGCTACTTTTAAATTTACTTATACTCATAGTCCGTTTTCATAAAAGATTGGAGCCAAATTATTCCCTGAATCAAATAAAATATTTCCAGACAAATCCCTCATTATAAACCCTCTTATTCGAGGAAGTTGTCCTATTGGTAGTTCTATATCAGTATTCGGTGAAAAAAACTCATCTGGAACATAGTCCACGCCAACAACATTCTTTACTATCTGCAATAGATCATCCCATTGAACACTCTCCTCCTCTTTCCAATACCTAAAATCTAAGTATTTAGAAAGGGCTATTTGGATATTCTGACGAACAGTATCAATGACCGCTGAGGTAAAAATCTTAACCCTAAAATCCATATCCACATACAGCCAATCTATATTTTCTAAATCAACCCCATAGGTATT
>JAJFTX010000038.1 GCA_021372715.1 Methanobacterium sp.
TGATGCCTGATTTTCTGCCATTATGAAGAAATTTCCACCGGCTACTCCTTTTTTAATTCCTAGTTTATCTTCAATAATAAAGTCCCCGGACATTATTGGTATTTTGTATACTTTTCTTCCATCGATTTCATCTTCGCTTTCAAATCCGTCTCCGAAGAATTTTAATTTAAATCCTATTTTTAATTTTTCTTCGGATTCATCACCCATTGAATCGAAAACTGCAGTGGTGGCGGAGGTTAATACACATTGACCAATCCTCTCCAATAGCTGGTGTTCTAATTCATCTTTTTTCGGATGACAGATCATAACTACATATCCCGGTCTTCCATCAGGTGTTTCACTGGGAGGTACGTATCTATCGATTCCTGCTTCTGCTGGGCACATTATAACAGATGACCCAAATCCAACCGTCTCATCTGCGGCTATTTTTGCAAATTTTTCTGTTGCTGCAGTAATCAAAAACTTAGAAACATATATGTCAAATGCTTCTGCGAAAGTATCCACTATTTCTACATTATTTAATTGCATATTATCACCTAGAATTTTCAGTCAATTTTTTTACCTGCGTCACCGACTTTAACTGAGTATATCTCTTCAATATCTATAACTATGGCTGCTTTAGGTTTAGGTGCTAATGGTGCTGTTTCTTTAACCCATTGTACAACCTGATCGTAGTATTCGCCTGATTTGTATATCTTAACTGATCCTTTAAATTGGAAAGGATGTTTAGCAGCGTCTTGTACTACAAATGCCACTTTTGGATTAGCTTCCAGATTTGCCCGGCTTTTAATCATATAACTATCCGCTATAATCACTGTTTTATTATCTAATGGCTTAATATTCCCTATTGGTACTACGTTTGGTACTCCGTCAGCAGTGGCAGTGGCCACATATGCTCTGCTATCTGCTATAACGTCCATCATCTCCTGTGTCATGACCATATTAATACACCTCGATTATTTTAATTGAATTTACCTGAAATTATGTGATCATAGTTTTCAATCCTTTTTATATTTTTATAAAATAATCTGGTTAATTTCTTTATTGTTGAAACCTTGATCAGATCACAACCTATGACCTTGAATTAGAAAAATAGAAGTTTTGAAGAAAATCAATACAGAATAAAATCTATGGTTTAAATCCAGATGTAAAACTAATAAAAAGCTACTGACTGATGTTTAGATTTAAGAATGGATAATAGAAAAAATAATACTAGGGAGTTAGGCTACTCCTCCAGCACCGCCCACATTCTTTCCAGTGTAGGCGTCTATTTCTATCTGTCCAACTGTTTTACCATCCATTATTACCGGTACTACGTAGATCATCTGCCCGTTTAATTCAACTAAATTAGGGGTTCCTGCAGTAGCTCCTGGTTCTTCAATATATGTTTCAGCAATTTCTTGGGCTTCTTGTGCGGATATCATGTTTTTCATGGAATTGTTTTGTTGGTCTAATACTTTTTGAGTGGAATTATTGCTGCTGGAAATATTATTATTTACATCAGCCGGGTTGTAGGTATTTAAGTTATTATCACCACTATAAGCAGCTACACCTATAACCACTACAGCTGCTATAGCCAGCAAAGCCACTATAGATTTAAGCATATTTATATTTCCTCCTTAATCATATTGATGATAATTCAAATTTATCTTTCCCGAATCTGTGAATAACTGTAAAAAATGTGTTAGATCAGGATTTATATATAAATCTTTTGATTTATTCATATAAAAATTTATTTAAAATCTTTGTTTTGATTTAATTATAAATATTTAGGAATAGTTTATCAGGATTATAAGTAGATAACTTGGTGGGTTAAATCATCAGGTTCCAACAGGACTATCGTTCTATCCCCGGTTAGATATCCGCAAGTTTCACCGGGATTTATTATTAAAGATTCTTCTTTTATGATTTCTACCTCATGAGTGTGTCCTTTAATGATCACATCGTATTTTTTACAACAGGAAAGTGATTCCACTAACGCTTGATTGGTACCATGTATCACCGCTAATTTACGATTATTTACAGAAATCTCCTTAAAGTCCTCCAAAATGCACATTTTTTTGTAGGCTTCTCTTAATCCAGCTCTTTCCCCATCATTATTCCCATATATGGCTGTAAAAGGTGTTTTTAATTTCATAAATTGACGAGCGGTAAATGGTGATATCAAATCCCCTGCATGAATCACCAAATCCACTTGTTCTTGATTAAAATATTCAATCGCAGCTTCTATGGCTGGCAAATTATCATGACTATCGGACATGAGACCTATCATTTTATCACGATTCTCTGATTGTTTATTATAAATTTAATTCATTTATTTAATATATAAAACCATCATTTCCTCATTTTTATAATAATATTAGGCTTGTTATCTATATAAGAAAACTACTTTCAATTATTAACCTCTTATAACTAATATAATATCATTTATTAAGTCTAAATCAGATTTTTTTAACTTAATAAATTATTTACCACCTTTAAGGTTCCAATGATTATGATAGATGCGCAAACTATGTATTTCAAAGTACATATCGGTATTATTTAATATGAGTTATTACATACAATACTCAAGATAAAAAAAACTGATTAAAAAAAGGAGGTAAAAAAAATGGCTGATTTAGTGACCCTCTTCGTGGTGGGTATCATAATATTAATTATTCTAGGACTTTCCATTCGTATCGTAAACCAGTACGAAAGAGGTGTGGTATTTCGGTTGGGAAGAGTTATAGGAGTTAAAGAACCGGGTCTCAGACTTATAATTCCCCTGGTAGATAGGATGGTTAAACCATCCTTAAGAATAGTCACCATGCCTATTCCAGCCCAGAAGATCATAACTCAGGATAATGTAACCATAGACGTAGCTGCAGTGGCCTATTTCAAAGTTACCGACGCCTACAAAGCTGTTGTTGAAATTGAAAATTATAATCGTGCCGTGAATCAGATTGCCCAAACCACTGTGAGAAGTGTGGTGGGAAAATATTCTCTAGATGAAATTCTCTCAGAAACTGCTAAGTTAAACACCAGTATACAGGAAATAATTGACCAACACAGCGAACCTTGGGGCATAAAAGTCACTACGGTTGAAATTAAAGATATTAAATTGCCTGATAGTATGCAAAGAGCTATTGCATTACAAGCAGAGGCTGAAAGGGAGAAGAGAGCCAAAATTATCTCTGCAGAAGGTGAATATTTAGCTGCTGGTAAACTGGGAGAAGCTGCAGACATTATAAGTAAACATCCCATAGCACTCCAATTACGTACTATGCAGGTTTTAAGCAATATTTCAGCTGAGAAAAACTCAACTATAGTGTTCCCTGCTCAGATACTTAACAGTATTCGGGATATAAAAGACTTTATTGCATCTGAACTGGGAGATACTCAGAAAAAATAATTTTTTTTCTTTTTTTATTTAAAAATTAATGGTCTATTTCTTTTAAAAACTTCGTGCAATCTGATAAGATAATCTTATATGCCTAGAACCATCTGGAGTTGACGGACCATGCCCCGGGAGAAGATAATCTACTTCTAACTCGTTTAATCGTTTTAGTGACTCCACCATCTCCTCCATGTTTCCTCCGATGTCCGTTCTTCCAAAACCTCCATCTGAAAACACCGTATCTCCGGATATAAGGGTTTCCCCATCATATAAACATATCCCGCCCCTGGTGTGTCCTGGGGTATGCAAAACTTCGAAATCAGCTATTTTATCTCCTTCATGAAGTTTTTTATCTACTTTCATCTCTCCTAGTGATTTACCAAACATGCATGCCGCTGTAACCATATCGTCACCTTTTTCTAGGGCGATAGCATCTTCCTGGTGCATGGCCACATCCAGATCAAGAAATCGATTCCCTCCTATATGGTCGTAATGGTTATGGGTATTTACGATAAGGGAAAGATCATCTTGATCATAATCAGCCTCTTTTAGTGATCTGAAGATGTAATCCATGTTTTCGCCGGTTCCAGTGTCAACCAGAACATCGTCGAAAACGTAGATGTTGCAATCAAAACCTAATCCCTCGATCATTATGATGTTATTAATTTTCTGCATGTAAACCTCATTGTGATATGTTATCAGCTGGGAAAAATAGTTTTTAAATAAATAATGGGGTCACCGGGATTTGAACCCAGATCCTAGGATTTCTCTTGTCTCAGTACTCCAATCGGTCATCATACTTTCCTCAGAGTGCGCACTTTCTTCAAAGACAACTGGAGTCCCAGATGATAGCCTGATTACACTATGACCCCTAAATCTGAAAATACCTTTGTAAACACATTATAAAGCCAAGGGTGAGATTTGAACTCACGTGTAATGGATCTGCAGTCCACCGCTTCGCCTCTAAGCTACCTTGGCTTAGTACTAAAATTTACACTTTGTTGATATTTAAACCTTACGTATCTTTGTCTGATTATTATGTGAAAAAATGATAATATATGATTTTATTAATTTAATGTTAATAAAGAAGTAAAAAATAAGTTTCTCTTTCTTTTTTTTAGTTTAAAATTATTATATGACTGGCGTTGGTCATTGGAGGATAACTCTGAATTATTGAACCGCTGAATTTAATTTCAATGATTTTTCCAGGTTTAAGATCATTTATAGATGCATTTTTTAATGTATTACCGTATTTACGTGATATTGAAGTGTTTTTTGATATAATTATGGAAATATTCTGATTTTCGGAAGTACCACTGCGATTTCCTTCCACTAATAAAGAACAAACAGCATTATTATCGCCGTGGATTTTATCATTACAAATACCTATGATTTTACCATTCATATCCATCCGATCATTACCGGTTGCAGTAAGGGCACCATAAACAACCCCCATGAATAATACAAAAAGCAATGCCATTACAATTATGACCTTCATATTCTCCCCTACCAAGATATCTGTGAAATTGTTTTATAGTTGTTTTATATAATATTCTGTTCATGCATTAATAGTTTTCGATAGAATGATGACCATTAGTTTAATTATTTTAGAAATTAAGATTGAATGATCATCTGCAAAATTTGAAAAAATTCTAGGGCTTATAAAAATTAGAATGAAATTAAATAAATGACTTAAAAAACAAACAAAATGATATGATCCTTATATTATATCTATAAATAAAAATACTAGATAAAAATAGGTAATTATCTATTTTATAATTATATCCTCTATTTTTAACCTTCTTCTTGGCATAGGAGATTCATCTGGATAACCAACCGGAAGAAGAGCTACAATAAAAGTGTTTTGATCCCAGGTAAAGATTTTTTTAACCTCCTCATCATCCATTGCCCGAATCCAGCAAGTGCCTAATTTAAAATCCAAAGCTCTTAAAACCATATGTTCAATGGCTATGGCCACATTAACCGCTATACGTGGACTGATTTCGTTGATATTCATTTTTATATTTTCATTAAGATTTGCACAGATGATATTCACTATCCTATCTTCAACAGCACCAATCCTACCTAAATCTTGTATCCCAGATTCTGAACCCTCTAAATAGCCGGAAATATCCGCACAACATACTATTACCACCGGAGCCTGAGCTATGAAGTGTTGATTATAAGCTGCTCTGGCCAGTTTCCGTCTTGTTTCACTGTCTTTAACTATTTTAAAACGCCAAGGCTGAGCATTGCAACCAGATGGGGCTAATCTGGCTGCGTCTATTAAAGCAAGGATCTATTCATCAGGAACCGGATCTTCTTTAAATTTTCGAATACTTCTTCTCTTTTCAATGGCTTCTTTAGTGGTTAACATTTTATTATTTCCTCCCGCCGAAAATGGAGAATATACCATACTTATAATAACAATCTACATCCTCAAAACCAGCTGAGTCCAACATGTTTAACTGATCTAACAGTTTATCAGGGTGATTATCCGGATTATTTTTATACTTTTCAGGTAAGTTCACGAAGCTTTCTTTATTATACATCCCTTCTTCTCTTAATTTCATTTCTTCTTCATTTTCAGCGATCCATTCACTCCATAGAATACGATACCAACTTTCTAATTCGTCTTTAGGGGCCTTAATCACATCAATGTTTAGAAAATATCCTCCAGGATTTAAATGATTGTAAATATACATGAATAAGGCCTTCTTTTCTTCTTTGTATAGGTGGTGAATGGCCAGTGATGATATTATTAAATCAAAATCATAAAACAACCTATCATTAACTGTTGATTCATTTTCCAAGAGTTCCTGAAAAGTAGCATGTATATAATCAAAATCATGTCTTTTAAAATTCTCCCGGGCATTTTCCAGCATCTCATATGATCCGTCCACCAGGACAACCTTAACTTTATGAGACTCACTTAAAATTTCCTTTATAAGCACACCATTTCCACAGCCCAGGTCTAAAACCTTAATAGCTCTTTCATTGATCCTATTTTCTAGAAAATTCCGAAAAAAGGATTTTAAAATTTTAAATAATCTTCTCCTCTCCAATACGTATATATCAGCGTTCTCCACAAATTCATTGACGTGTTTTTTTCGAGACCATTCCGATTCTTCAAAACTACTCATTAAAATCACCAATTATTTATAAGCCATCCCTTTATAGAAATTATAGAAAAATGTTCCAGAAGGTTCAGCTGACTGATATAAACCTTCAATACCTTTTTCCCATTCTTTCCGACGGATAAGTCCTGAATCAAGGGCCTGATCTTTAATTCCGTTAACCATGGCTATTATAGTGTTTTTTATGAATCCTTCCACTAATTCTGGTTTACTTTTGTCCACATAAACCACTCTAGGGTCTATTTGAACTTTATTAAAACCAGCATCTGTTAATAAGGGGTAAAGTTCTCTTCCTATTAATGGATTGCAGTTTAATTCTTTTTGAACTTCAATCAGACATTGCCAGGCCGTTATAGCCTCTTCCGTTTCAGGGTGGAAATAACAGGACCCATGATCTCCTTCTATAACCGTAATAGTTCCTCCTTTCCTAATAACTCTCTTTAAACTTTCCAGGGCAGCATTGGGATCTGGAAGATGTTCTAAGACGAAGCAGATGAACATATGATCAAAGCTTTCATCATCAAACGGTAATTCCATTATATCAGCTCTTTCGAATTGAACGTTTTTAATGCCTTCTTTTTTTATTAACGATTTTGCCTGTTCTAAAGAGGGCTCTGATATGTCCACTGATGTTATTTCTGCTTTAGGACTGTTTCTAGCCAGGGTGATGGTCTGAGCCCCTACACCACATCCTGCTTCCAGTATTGAACTTCCATCAGGAAATTTTATATCATGATGTAAAAGCGAAGCTAGTGTTTTCGCCTGATCAACCAATCTTATTGCCTCTCTATCCGAATATCCGTGAACATAATCTTCTCTCAAATTAATCACCCATTATAATTCCCATTCTGTATGGAATATTTTATTCAACGCTTCAGTTAAGTTTCGACTATTTAACATTATTTCTGTCACCTTAATATTAGGAAGAGCATATATGGTAGGAAAATCTGTTTCACCATCATCATGGGCAGAATAGGCCAAAAATTCTCGGTTGACATCAAATTTTTCATTAACATAGTCCTTATTTCCACGAAAATCTAACCTAATCCATTTATCTAAATTTTTAAGGTATACTGCATTTAAACCATGTAAGCCCAGATTTTCTTCAAAGTAAAGCTTCTGATAACAATAACCAGCAGGAATATCTGAAAATCTTAAAAGAGCTGCCAATAGATTAGATTTGGCAAAACATAATCCATGACCATATTTAAGAACATCAGACGCTTTAAAAACTACTTTATCCTCACCAATATCCATTGAATGATGTATATCATCCCTCACAAATTCGTATATTGATTTTATAAGTTTAATTTCATCTTCCATACCCTCTAATAAACTTTTAGCTTTATTTTGTATGTTTATGTTGTAATAGTCTATGATTTCTGATGAATAGAGATATTCATACAATTCCGTTGTTTCTGGTATTAATAACAATTTCATTCACCCAATTAACAAAGAAAAATTAATTTATAAATCAATACCTAAAAACACTATTTAGTACCATGCTGCGACTATAATGGCTATATTTGCTACGATATATATTATTAAGAGTAAAAGAAACGAAGTTCTATCTAATACTCTGGATAATTCCTTTTCATCCTTGATTCCATATAGATATAGTGATACTGTTGATTCTATTAGTGTTATTAATATCAAAAGCAACCCTAAATCATTCACCATATCTGCCAGGGTCATAATACCCGTTTTTGGTATTAAGCTGGAGGTAATTATGGTATTGGCAATTGCCACGAATAATGCACCGGCTCCCAATCCAAATCTAGGCTCTGCCTCTGTGGGTTTGATGAATAAAGCCACCAATGCTGCAGCCACTGCTACGAAAAGTCCGATGAATATTCGGAAATAAAACCCCAGATCTGGTCTTGATATATCGATTCCAACTCTTAACTGAGAATAAGATGATGAAGCATTATCTAAAATTCTCGGATCTCCGAAATTAGATTCATAGATATGTGGTTTTTCAATGATAGTCATTTTATCGATTTCATATCCATGAACTTCTGTCTGAGGATTGATATTGGAAGAGTTATTATCTGGTACATATATTAAATCCTGTCTTAAGGTTTTATCATCCTCTATCTTAATGTTAAGTACGTGATTATCTATGGGGAATCTTAAAACATCAAAGAACTTGGTGATCTTAGCTGTGATGTAATATACCTGATAATGTTCCGTTCCATTAGTATATTCCTCTAATAATTCCTTTTTATCCTCATCAACTTCTCCATCAATTATCTGGAAGTTTTCACCAGGGTTAACATCACTTCCATTCCATCTAAACCAGAGGTAAAAATCAACAGTCCAGGTACTGTCTGATAATGATAGATCTTTGATTCTATCCACATAGATTCCAGTATACACCTTAGTCGGAGTACTGTTGGTTGGAAGATTTAAATCAGATAAGGTAAGTCCTGGCTCAGTAGAATTTGGATTCATCCATTCAGAATGTCTATTAATGGATATTTGTTTATTATCATAGATCACACCCACCATAAAGCCAGTTACCAATAAAAAAATAAGCAAAACCCCTAATATCCATAATGCGATGAATCTTTGTCCCGGGGATTTGATTTTTTTATCATTGGTGTTTTGATCATCCTTCCCAGCCAAATTATTAACCTCCTGGTTAAAATTATTAGATGATATTGTATCTCATTGTTATTTTTTTTATTTATTCCTAAAAGAATCTATTACTTTTTTTAAGGTAGATTCAAACTCATGAGATTCACTATTTGAATTTTTTAAGGCCTCTTCTAGATAGGGTAGGGCACTTTTATCCCCAATCATATCCAGAGCATTAACTGCATTTACCCGTACCAGATAACTTTCATCCTTCAATGAATTGATCAGTGATTTAACGGCGGAATTATCTCCTATTTTACCCAGAGAAGTAACAGTACAGGCCCGTATTATATAATCGTTCTCCCGTAATATATCTGCCAGAGGTTCCACTGCCGCATTATCTTTTAAATTTCCTAGCGCATCCACTACTTCACATCTTACATTTATACACCCATCCTTTAAAGCAGCTATAATAGGTTTCACCGCCCTTCTATCACCTATAGCACCCAATGCTAATGCTGCTGTCTCGCGGATATTCCAGTGACTGTCACTTAGCATTCCGATTAATGGCTCCACAGCCCTTTGATCCCGGATATTACCAAGAGATAATACAGCTGCCTTACGTATAGGCCAATATTCGTCTCTTAAAAGCCCAATTAAAGGTTCTAAGGCTTGTTCAGCGCGGATATCCCCTAAGATATAAGTTGCTTTTTCCCGGATCTTCTTATCTTCCTGAGTACTAAGTGCCTTAATAAGACCCTCTATATCCTTTATATCTCTCATTTTTTCCAGTTCAGAATCGGAAACCATATTAAATCCTCAATAACTATTTCATTTATTAAAATTATATTAATTTTTATTCTATCTAAGATTAGTCATTATATTTTTTTTAAGATTCTGTTTAAATCTGGAACTGGATTTAAAATCCATTCATCTAAAATTTCTGTCATTTGATCATTTTTTATTAAGTTAAGAGATTTTAGAAGAGTATTTATACTTGAAAATATTAGTAAAGTAGGTAAACTAACCCTAGAGACTCCTAATTGTTTTAAATGGTTGATGGAGAAATTTTCCAGGTTGTAAGGCATTCCAGCAGCAATACTCACCGGCCCATTAACTTCCTGGTTAATCCTCTTTACTTCATCTAGTGTTTCAACATAAGTTATAAAGGCCAAATCAGCTCCTACATCAAGATATAGATTAGCACGTTCTATGGCCATATCTAAACCTTCATCTCTATCTGAAGCTGATTTCAATGCGTCTGTTCGACCGTTTATTACTAAATCAGGGTTATTTTTTACCTCTGCTATTTCACGAGCAACCATAATTTTATGCATCATTAAATCTTCATCGATCACAGAGACCGTGCTTTTTCCATCAGGTATCTGATCCTCCAGGTTAAGACCAGCAACTCCAATCTTTATAAACCTTTCCACTGTCTCTAATACTTCTTCAGGACCACCATAACCGTCTTCAGCATCAGCCATCACCGGCACATTTACAGCTTCCACTATTTTTTTGGTCCACAGTAGATTTTCATCCAGAGAAACATCTCTCTCATTTTCATATCCTGCTGCTATTGAAAAACTGTATCCTGAACATTGTACCGCCTTAAATCCTGTATTTTCAATTAATTTCGCGCTTATGGGATCGTAGGCATCGGGCATGATTAGTGTTTGGTCTGAATTTATTAATTTTCGAAGTATTATGCTTTTATTCATGAAAATTCCTTGATAATAATATTTAATATTTGGTTTAATATATTTATTTTAAAAAAATATGCAGATCAAATTATAATTGGCCCTGAAAATTTAAATGTGAAAAAATGATCCAAAATAAAACCACTGCCATCATCTTAGCAGTTTTAACATTCTTTTTAGGAAGTATTTTACTTACCAGCTTAATATTTTATCTTTTACAATATCCATTATCCTCAATTCCCGATCATCAAAATTATCTATTCCTCGCCATATTAGCTAGTGCATTGTTGGCCTCTGCGGTGTATGGACGGGGAAGTAAAGAAAGAGCTTCAAAAGTGGTAGATATTTTGCAGGAATCATTTGGAATAACTTTCCAGGAGAAGGTTATTTATAAAGTGCTGCGGATAATAGAGCAAATGCCACCATTCGTGGTAGAAAAATATATAAATTTGAATATAAATGCAGTAGAAGAGTTTGAAAATCGAATAAAAGATTATAAAAATAAATTATCTGAAGAAGACCTTTTAAAAATCAGCAACATTATAGAAACACCTTTAGAGGAACTGCAAGATTTATTAAATAGACTATATTTAGAAACTGGATTAAAACAGTTTAAATTAATGTCCGAACCACAAGCAAAACCCTTGATTGAACTAAATATAGATGAATTGAAAAGGGTTCTATTTGAATAATTTATCTTTTTCGAAATATTGATTTATTAACTTCTTTTTCTATAACCATCCCTTTAAGCCATTTATATTGTATTCCATATTATATACTCCCTTATTACCCCCAATCCAGGGAAGTATCTTTTTATTGTAAACCTTAAATCCGAATTTCTTATATAAGTTCAGAGCAACCTCATTACCTATATCCACGTCTAAAACAGCTCTTTTACTCCCATTTTTCTTAGCGATTTCTAAAGATTTTTTTAAAATAAATTTTCCCAGACCTTTACCTCGGCAATTGTAATCTACCGCTACACTGGCTAAATATAAATCATCTTCATCTAATTTTGCTAAAAAAATCTGGTCAACAAAATCAAATAAAATAAATTTTAAAGCGTTTAGAAAGTTAAATGTTTTAAAATATAGGTTAAGATGGTGTTTAAAATCATATCCCTCTCCAATGGAAATTACTAATATACCATGAATTTGATCCTCTTCATTGGTAACCACGTAAATATTTTCATGGCCCAGATTATTTTTTCCAATTTCTATTAATTTTTTTATTTTATTTACTGCATTCTGTTTGTTTTTAAAATAGAATTCAAATGATTCACTATCAGTTTCATAAATCAATCCTGCAATTAAATTAAGATCATATCTATTTACATCTAATTTTACTAGTTCCATATGTTGGATATTTAGAACTTAAAAACAATTAAAGCATACTATCCCTAATTAACCGTTAAGATCAGCTGTCTGATGAAAATTAATTTCAAATATGATCTACAGATAGAGCTGTTTAAGTTCTAAATTTAGATAATTTTAACTTAATCTTGAGCTATGGTGTTCTTTTTAACCTTCCATGCGAAATTTTCTGCATTTTTGAGATCATCAACATTAGGTCGGCCCTTGTTTATTCCTCCAAAAAGTCTAAGAAAACTATTGGTGTTAAAACCTTTACATTGAAATTCATCAACAATCATATAACCTTTCGATTCCAGTTTTTCCATTAGGGTGGCATGATCTTTTGCTGCTTTGGATTTTCCAGTTATTCCAGCGGTTGAAAATAGGAATGCTTTCTTATTATGTACTTCCAGTAGCCCATCAGCAAATTCAAGCAGAGATTGGTCATGTTTTGCACTATAAATTCCAGAACCAAATCCTATTAAATCATATTCTTGAAGTTCTTCTGGATTTATTTCATTTGGCCATTTTATTTCTGCATCAAGAACTCTTGCAAAGACTTTAGCTATTTTTTCCGTGTTATGATGATGATATGAATACAAAATCAGGAGAGACCTCATTGGCAACTGATCCTTGGATTCTTTTTCCTTATTTTCCATTTTTTTCATCCTTTAATCTTTTAATCCTTTTATATAAATAGCCAATAACTATTCCAAGAATGAAAAACCTTACAAGATTAAACATTACACCAATGAGGAAGTAATACAAGGCATCACCAGATCCTTGGAAACTTCTGGGAATATCGATCAGGATTGTGGCAATGAATAGTATGATGAAGCTTAATATCACGGATTTTAGAATTGGATTATTTGTTGGAATCTTATCAAAAAAACGGAGCAAGAAATAGCTAACGATGCATCCGATAATCAAACCAACAAATAAAGAATCAACCCAAACCGTTTGAACGCCCCAATTTGAATAAGCAGCCCTATACTCTGCGGCTATGGGAAGTAGGGAAGTTAAAATGGTAGTTATCCAGAATACTACTCCCCCTCCAATAGTCAGTTTAAACAGCTTTTTGTAGAACTCGTACGACGTCTGTCGCTTTCTTCGACCTGGGGCCCGGGTTTCCATAGTTATTCACCTATTCCCCCTGAAGAGACTTGGAAGCAATTACGGACGGATTAAATCCTTTGAATATGAGCCATGCTGCAAATACCATTTCCTGCACTGCTATAGGAATAGCTAATAATGCAAATGGAGAAGAAAAGCCCATTCCAAAACCTAAAATACCAGATAATCCAAGTAATACTATTAATGCAGCTCCAATGAACCCCCAAAGAGATAACCATCTAGGGACTAGTTTAGTTTGATATAAAACATAATTTAGAGTCATACTTGCTAAACCAGCGAAGAGCAAAGTACCAATTAAAACGGACCATTCACGCAATGTCAATAGTAATGTGCCTAAAACTTGGTAATATGAAGCATCAACTGCTCCTGCTACATATTTCTGGCTTAATGTTAATATTATAAGAAGAACTAAAGCACCAACAACATAGAAAACATTCTCAAATATTCTTAAAACAACATATCCCATAGCCAAGCTTTCTATATGCCTTCTAAGGATTGGGAACAACATAAATGAAGTGGCAACAGCCGATGTAGCAGCCATTAAAAATAATATCACTGCCATTATCATTTGGTTTCCATGTGCAGAAACGCTACCAAGATAATTGGGAGCACCTAAAATTGAACCTAAAGAAACCGAACCTAATATAGATGCAACTGTCGCAATTATAAATAATACTCCCACAATTATTCCTGTCTTTCTATATGAATCCATTTTTTTCACCTTTTTAAATTTTGTTTCGAATTAAGATCTTCGACACAATCTTTACAATAGCATCTAAACTTACCGAACAATCTTCACAAATGCCTCTTCCACAGCTAACGCATGCATCAATTGCATCTTTGTCACGATGAATATCACATTTCAAAACGATGCCTCCTATAATCATTAATTTTCATCCTCGACATATAATTTTATTGGAAAAAGCTAATTGATACTATTTTTTGATGAATTTTGAATTATTGGCTTACGTTTTATGTTTATAATTTTGTTTTTCATTTTATGAGAACTATTGATGTTATCATATCACCTGTAACTATCAGTAAATTACATAGTCAATACTTATCTATATGAATAAATGCATGTATCTATGGGTAAATGTGTTGATTTATAAGTAACTACATATGTTGCATGTTTAGTCTATATCAACCAATCTCGAAGTGGAATTGATACAATCCCTATCTTAAACCCCGTATTTTTTATATCATTTAAACTATTTTAGTATTACTAATTTTTAGATACCGAAACGATAGAATTAGATATTACTAGTTTTATTCAATGGGGGTTTAAATGGTAGATAAAAGTGAATTAATTTTAAGAGAAGACAATGTAGGAAAAGGAAAAGCATTTAACGAAGTATTTAAAAGGCTTGATAGCCCTTATGTTTGCGGGCTTGATGATG
>JAJFTX010000046.1 GCA_021372715.1 Methanobacterium sp.
AAATACCTCTGTAGCTATATTTATGATTAAATTTAAAAATAAATATGAATTTTAATCTAAAAATAAGTTAACTACCCTATACCAACTGGTAAATTTACAGTAACTTTGCACATCTTTTAAAATCTATTTTCAACTTGATTAATAAATTCATAGCTAATTTCACTGATAAATGTAGTACTAAATTAATATAAATGAGTTTTAAGTGAGGTTTATCCTATATTACTTCGGTTCCGATTATATCCGAAATAATAGATATGTTTCATGTCAAAAAAGGAAGGAATGAAAAAAATAGGGTTATGTGGTTAATTCACACAGTTACTTTAATCTCTCATATCCCAAAAACGACTCTAACTGTATATGGTCATTAAGGTCCTATGGCGTATAAGTATCGGGTTATTTCGCTATTAGCATAAATTGTTCCGTCTGGGCCTATGACTGGTGGGAATCCATCTGCACCGTTTTCTATTTCGTATTGCCATTTTAATTTTCCATCGGAAGTTAGTGCGAATACTCGGTCAGTTCCGGAATAATAATATAGCGTTCCATCTTTATCCACTGCCATTGTACTGGTTGTTGAATGCCCGATTTCAGGTGAATACTTCCATTTTAGACTTCCATCTGATTTCAATGCAACAATATGTTCTCCCGTAGGTATGTATATTGTTCCATCAGGTCCTAGTGCAGGTGGTACTCCACAAATACTCGGACTAGAATCAGGAATTACAACAGACCATTTTTCATCACCATTAGATTTCAGTGCTACAACATCAGTGCTAGAACTGGTAAGTGAATTTGAAAAGAGATATATTGTACCATCAGAACCTATTGAAGGAGATGAAGAATGAGCTGCTAAAATTCGATAATTCCATTTCATTTTTCCAGTACTATCAATAGCATATAATGTTACACTATCCCCAATACTTTGACAATAAATGGTTCCATCGGGACCAATTGCAGGTTGATTTTCATTTGAATTTATTTCCATTTCATCGGGATCTGTCATCCACTTACGAGTTCCATTTGGTCCTACTGCATACAACCTATTACCCCAAACATAATATACAGTACCATCAGAACCAATATTAGGTGCACTTTGACCACAACCACTAGCTTCAGCCTTATGTATCCATTTTAAAGTTCCATCCGGATTAATTGCATACAATTCTCCTAACTGAGTGGTAATATAAATCGTACCATCAGCTGCAACAAGAGGTGCAGCTTTGTATTTAGTAATATCCATCGAAAAATTTGTTTTCCATTTAAAACTTCCATCTGGATTAATAGCATACAACACATAAGTCGGAAGAATTCCCCCACCCACACTTTGATTGTATAAATCACTTTCATTAAATACTGAATTATTTTTTTTATCAGTTCCCATAATATAAATAGTCCCATCAGCTGCAATAGAAGCAGAAGAAGCTATCCAACTACCAACTTCAAAAGTCCATTTAGTACTATTAGTTTGAGCACCTTTAACTCCAGCCTGACAAGTTAATTGACGGTCATGACCAGTCATAGGCCATGAAGAGCTAGCAAGACCCGCCATAGGACTTTCACCTTTAACCATGGTTGTAACAGAACTCAAAACAGTACTATCAACAATACCAAATCCAACAAGAGCAAAACAAACACCAATGATAAGAATAAATACGACAACTATTTTCAAATTCATTTTAGCCTCCCCTAGCTGAAGTTATAACAATAACATATATAAATATTTTCATAATCTAAAATGATTTATTATGAATCAAAAGTTAAATAAATCCAATAATTATTTTTAAAAAGATTACAAGTAATCCAGAAAACCCAACCCCCGCTAAAACCCCTGTAATTAGTCTGAGGTTATTATTACTTTCCCTAAATCCCATATATTGACTCATTGAATCAACAAGGAGAGGAATGATGAGTAATATCAATAATAGAATTGGTATTTTAATTAATCCAAAATAAAATAAAGGTAATGAACAATAACCTAATAAAATTCCAGTACACCTAACACATACAGGAAATTGTTTATTTTTATAATGGAATGATCTTTCAGGAATTTGATGACAGATTTTAAACCTTTTTAATATATTCAGCATTTTTTCCCCAAATCATTATTGTTAATGAATATGTATTTTCATAGAAAACATTAAAGTATAACGTTAATACAATATGTTGCTGACTGAATATAATTATAGGAAGTGTTATTTAAAATGGCTGATCAAAATCCTTGTATAATGATTGTAGTAATTGCATTAGGAATCATTCTTGCTGTTATTATATTGGCATTATGTTGTTGTCCTAGTGGCAGTGAAACAGCTGCTTATGACCCATGGCCCGGCTTTTAAAGTTATTTTTAATATTATAGTACGGACTATCAGTGTAGTATAAGATATTTTTTAGAAAACCTAAGAGATTAAAGGGAATATATTATTAAATGTATAAGTTATTAAAAAAATTTAATAGAATTGAAAATATTTCTATTTTATTTACTTGTGTATTACTACATTTGATGAATGTATTCATCTTTTTAAAAATTAACAACTCTACATTGCACTATTTTTTTTCATGTTATTTTGATGATTTATTAGCTCCACTTTTACTTTTCTCCTACATTAACCTACTCCTTTCCATCTATAACAAAAAAATATACTCACTCAGATATCTAATACTGTTTATACTTATAGTATCAACTGTATGGGAATATCTAATCATTTATATCAAACCTACAAGCGTTTCAGACCCTATAGACATATTATTCTATGTTTTAGGAACTATAATCTATTGGTTAATTCATAAAAAATGGAAT
>JAJFTX010000048.1 GCA_021372715.1 Methanobacterium sp.
AACTGGACACCAGACACTGTTGAAGAACGGGTTAAATCTCTGGAAAATTTAATAATGAAATGTAAGGGCATCGACATCATTGCTGATTTAATATTTGATCCCATTAACAGTAAAAGTATAGTGGACTCCATTATTGCCTGCCACGACTTCAAAGCCAGAAACAAAACTCCCCTTTTTTTAGGGGTGGGTAACGTTACAGAACTACTTGATACAGATTCAGTAGGTGTGAATGCTCTTCTTTCAGGAATAGCTATGGAATTAGGGGCAAGTGTTTTATTTACAGTAGAAGAAAGTGGAAAGACTTTAGGAAGTGTTCATGAACTAGCTGTTTCCTCAAAGATGATGTTCTTAGCAAAAAACAGAGGATCCATACCTAAAGATCTGGGAATAAATTTAATAATATTAAAAGATAAGCGAAAAGGTGAACCAATAATAGAAGAAATTGAAGTGCCCATAATAGAAGGAAAAGAAGACTATTCATTTACCCAAGATCCTTTAGGCAGCTTTAAGATAACAGTCAAAGAGGGTATAATAAATATAGTCCATTATAAAAATATGAAACCAGATATTTGTATCCAGGGAAAAACATCCAAAGCCCTATATGATATGATCATTAAACAAGGTTTAATATCCAGATTGGAACACGCCACCTATCTTGGTGCAGAACTTCAAAAGGCTGAAATAGCAGCTAAACTAGGAAAAAATTATACACAAGATTTCCCTTTATTCAAAACAAATTAAAATATTTATTTTAAGATTTACTATGAATTCCTGTACTAAATGTGGCAATACCCACATAATCATCAGAAGGAAGCAATCAGGCCAGAGCCTGTGTAAGGAATGCTTTCTTGCATCTATCAATGAGAAGGTTCTAAAAAACATACGTAAATATAAACTTATAGAGAAGGGTGATAAGGTTTTAATGGCGTTATCTGGTGGAAAAGATAGTGTTGTGGCCTTAAATATTCTGAATTCGCTAAAAGAAAGAAATATCATAGATCTTACAGCATTAACCATAGATGAAGGAATAAAAGGTTATCGTGAGGAAGGAATAAAAATTGCTGCAAAAAACGCCCAAAAATTGGGAGTTGATCATAAAATAGTTTCCTTTAAAGATTATCTAGGACTCAATCTAGATGATATGATGGCTAAAAATGATCAAATAAGACATGCCTGTACCTACTGCGGAGTATTTCGGCGATGGATTCTTAACCGGGAAGCACAAGAAGAAGAAGCCACCAAGATAGCCACCGGACATAATTTAGATGATGAAACACAATCCATTATAATGAATTATTTAGAGGGAAATATCAACAACCTGGTACGCATCGGACCAAAAACAGAAGCTCCTGATAAAAGATTTACCGTTAAAATTAAACCACTTCGAGAAATACCAGAAAAAGAAGTGGGGCTTTATGCCGTGGCAGCCGGTTTAAAGGTACATCTGTCCGGTTGTCCCTATGCTGGGGAATCTTTCCGATGGGAGATCGGAAGTTTCATAAAAGAGCTATCCATCAACCATCCCACCATAATGTATTCCACTTTAAAAGGTTTTGAAAAGATAAAAACCGCCCTTAAAAAAGAAATAACAATAAAAGGTAATCTGGGCGTTTGTAAAAGATGCGGAGAACCAGCAGCGGATGATTTGTGTAAAGCATGTACCTTCCTAAAGGATTGGGATGTAAAATAAAATCAATTCATGATAACATATCTATAGACCATTAAATACCGGAGACTGCGGATGAAAATAAAAGTGATCATAGGTGAAGAAAATCTTGACCAGAAAATACCAGAAGGCTGTACTGTGAAGGATCTTCTAAAAAAAATGGAAATACCCAGCGAAACCGTGGTAGTTAAGAAGAATGAATTCATAATCGTTGAAGAGGAATTAATTCAGGAAGGAGACACCATCGAAATAATAAAAGTAATATACGGTGGCTAATATGAGGTGAATCAGTGGAGAACTTTCAGACACTTGAAGAAATCATTTCCCGATATTTCACCATAATGACTTATTCAAATACTCCTGATAATCCCTACTTTATTTTGGAAAAATATGATGCTGATAATTTCGCATCTTTAACCAAGGATATGGAGCAGATAGGTTACCTGCCGGGAATAGATCGACATGATGGAGGTTATATCCTCAGAGTCACTGAAAAACGACCAGTAGGGAAATCTAAACACCATATAAATGTGATACTCTTTATTATCACCATAGCTACCACCATATATGCAGGATACATATTTGGTGGTGGAAGTATTTTCGATGGCATTGCTTTCTCCATAGCAATAATGGCTATAATAGGCACCCATGAGACCGCTCACTATTTTGCCGCGAGAAAATATGGTGTAGAAGCAACTTTACCTTATTTCATCCCTGCACCCACATTAATAGGTACTTTTGGGGCGGTGATTAATGTTAAATCCCCCATTCCCAACAAAAACGCCCTCTTTGATCTGGGGGCCAGCGGTCCTCTGGCAGGTATAATCGTAACCATCCCTGTTCTATTTATTGGAATATTACTCTCTACAGTGGCACCATTAAAGACTGGTTCAATAATCTTCAACCCACCATTATTGATGAGTTTAATTGCTTATTTCGCAGTTCCAACAGTTCCTGATGGGTATATGTTACAAATACATGCGGTGGCCTTCGCTGGCTGGGTGGGGATAGTAGTAACCATGCTCAACCTCATGCCCGTGGCTTTTTTAGATGGGGGACATATTTCCAGGTCCATATTCACCCAGAAAATTCATAAGATCATATCCCTTCTGGGTATAATTATCACCCTGGTATTAGGATGGATACCCATGGCCGTTCTAATGGCGATTATAATGATTATGACCAAGGAACATCCGGGAGCTCTGGATAATGTTTCTAAATTAAGTAAAAGTCGAAAAATTTTGTCGATAGTACTGATTTTTGTCTTCATATTATGCTTGGCTCCTATTCCTGTCTCAACACTTTGAATAATTATGATTAATAGAAATTAGATTGATAGAAGATAAAAAAATATAAATTTATAATAAAATAATATGAGGCATTTTAATGAAAGTATACTATGAATGCGCAGCCTGTTTCTTAAGACAGGCTCGAGAAGCCTTAGATATGGCAACTACGGATGATTCACTGAAAATGGAGGTTATGGAAGATATAACCCGATGTTTAGGAGAGAGATTCCACAGAGGAGCACCTTCCAATCAGATTGGCACAGGTATTCATCGAAAAATAAAGAAAAAAACAGGGAATGATGATCCTTATCATGTTCAGAAGGAGAAATGCAACCAGATTGCCCAGCGATTCTTACCAGCCATAGAAAAAATTCTAAAAGAAGATAAATCACTTAAGAATTATTTAAAAGCAGCTATCACCGGGAACATAATAGATTTCGGTGCTCTAGGATTGGAAACAGATATAGAAGCTTTGATAACCAAGACCATGCAGAAAGATCTGGCCATTGATCATTCTGCTCTCTTAAAAGGGGAACTTTTAAAGGCTAAACAGGTTCTTTACTTAGTAGATAATATTGGAGAAATAGTCTTTGATAAGTTACTAATTGAGAAAATAAAACAATATGAGGTGGATGTTACAGTAGCCTTGAAGGACAAACCCATACTCAACGATGCCTGCCTACCAGATGCACTTGAAATTGGTTTAGATGAATTAGCTGAACTCACCACCATAGGTACAGACTCCATCGGAGTTATAGGGCATGAATTTTCCCCTGAATTTGAGGAAAAATTCAATAAATCAGATGTGATCATTGCCAAGGGATTAGGAAACTATGAAGGATTAGATGAAATGGAATTAAACGATAAACCAGTATTCTGTCTTTTAAATGCAAAATGCAGGCCAGTAGCACTTAGCATAGGGGTGGAAATAGGAGATAATGTCGTTTTTAAATTAAATTAATTCAAGAAATAAAAAATTAATTTACAAGCTTAATTTACTTATTACTCGAGTTTGGGGAAATTTTAATGAAAATAGGGTTTTTAGGATTCGGAGAAGTAGCTTCAAACATTTCTAAATGGCTTAAAAATAGTGATGTGAAAATTTACACAGCACTGGAAAATCGAAGTCAGAGAACACAGGATTTAGTATTGAAATCGGGAGTGAATTTATGTAAAGATAACAAATCTTTAGCAAA
>JAJFTX010000060.1 GCA_021372715.1 Methanobacterium sp.
TATAACGTACCTATATTAATTAGAAGAGTAAAAGGAGCAGATGAAAAATCTAATTTTGAAGAGGATGATTCTAAGGCTAATTTCACTGAATATGTTTTTATCCTGGTGAAGAACTTGCCCAGTGATTATTGTATTAAGAAACCGGATGCTGATAATTACAGTAAATTAGATAAGGATATGGGTAAGCTGAACAATGTGGTGATCAAGCCTAAGAAGGATATATATGATTATCTTAATGAGATGCCCCTTAAGAAGAATGTTTCTTTTCGGAATATTACCATCGATAATGTGGAGCCCCGATGCAGTGCTTTCTTGGAGCAGGAGCTTAAAGGCGAGTTCTACAATCCCATCAGTGATAAAACAGAGGAAATCAAGGGCAGATACACCCAGTTCCAGAAGATAGTAATTAATAAGGGTAAAGTGTACCGTATCATCGCCGTTGTATTGCCCCGGGATGAACTGGAGGGTATGGTTTTTGCTGAGTATGAGGGTCATAAGCTCATCCAGGATGAGATCAAGTTCATCATGAACTCCTTCAAGATCATCGAATCAGATTACTCCACACCACAGACACCAGTAGCTGAACCTCCCTCAGAGGTATCACATGGTACACAGAGAATAAAAAAATTATTAGGAATACCCGGATCCCAGAATTAAACCATATTAATTCGTAGATTAGGAGGAATTATTTTTTTATTAGTCTCATTTTCCATATCAATTCCTATAGTTTCCAATCTCATGCTTGATGTTATAAACTAATAACTTTGAATATTGTTCATATTTTTAAATACTATTAATAAGAAATATTATTTTGGTTATTATGGAGTTTTCTTTACAGAATGAAAAGTCGAAAATACTGATACTAATACTTACCTTAATAGTGGCCACTATATTAACCTATTACTTCCATTTTATGCTTAATGATGCCACCATCTTCACCCACTTCTTCTACATACCTATAATCCTAGCTACGCTGTGGTGGCAGCGTAAAGGAATGATCATACCTATCATACTGGCGATTATATTACTAAGCAGCGACTTCATTTCCGGAGTAAATGCTTTAACCAGTGATCTATTCCGGGCTATGATGTTCCTGATCATCGGAGCAGTAGTGACCATACTCAGCGAGATCATAGCATCAGACGAGCAGAAAATCCGAGAAAGTGAGGAAAAATTTAGATCAGTCGCATATAGTGCAGCAGACGGCATATTAACCGCAGACAATCAGGGAAAAATAACCTATATCAATGATAGTTTCCAGGAAATCTTCAAATACCAACCCCAAGAACTAATAGGAAAAGAAGTAACCATCCTCCTCACAGAAAACGATCAAAAAAACATAAGGGACATCTTAGAGAACTATCCACGAACCGGTGATCACAGATTAATGAACCGAACCCTGGAATCAACAGGCATCCGCAAGGACGGTACCGAATTCCCCCTAGAAACATCAATAGCCAGCTGGAAATCCGATGGAGAAACCTATTTCACCGGAATAGTAAGAGATGTAACTGAACGAAAGAAGATGGAAGAGAAGAAAAACGAACTCGCAGCCATAGTAGAATCATCGGATGATGCAATTATCGGAAAAACTTTAGAAGGAACCATAACCAGCTGGAATGAAGGAGCAGAACATATATACGGATACAAAGAAGAAGAAATCCTGGGAAAATCCATATACCAATTAATACCCCCGGATCATCAAGATGACTTCCCCATCCTAATGGAAAAAATATCAAAAGGAAAACATGTCAAACACTATGAAACACAGCGCGTACGTAAAGATGGGGAAATAATCGACATATCCCTAACCCTATCCCCTACAAAGAATATTGATGGAGAAATAAAAGGTGCATCCAGCATAGCCCGGGATATAACCGAGAAAAAACGGACAGAAGAAACACTTAAAGAAAGAGAAAACTATCAACAAACTATTTTCTCAGCCATACAAACCGGAATAATTGTGGTGGATGTGGAGACCAGAAAAATTGTAGATCTAAATGATATAGCCGCAGAACTCATCGGAACCAGCAAGGATGAAATCATCGGAAAAACCTGTCACCAATTCATCTGCCCTGCAGAAGAAGACCAATGCCCTATCCTAAACCTAAACCAGGAAGTAGATAATTCAGAAAGAATATTAATTAACATCCATGGTGAAGAAATACCCATCATAAAAAACGTGGTCAAAATAACACTCAACGGAAGAGAACATCTCCTAGAAAGCTTTGTAGATATAACAGAACGATTAAAAGCTGAAGAACAGATCAAACAATCCCTAAAGGACAAGGACATGTTAATCGGGGAGATCCATCACCGGGTGAAAAACAACTTACTGATCATCACCAGCCTGCTCTCTCTACAATCATCCTATGTGGATGATCAAAAATCACGATCCCTATTTGAGGAAAGCGAAAACCGAACCAGATCCATGGCCCTGATCCATGAAAAACTCTACCAATCCGGGGAAGCAAAGAGGATAGACTTCGAAGAATACATCCAATCCCTAGGAAATGAACTATACAACACCTACGCCCTAAACACCAACCTCATAAAATTAGAGATGGACCTGGAGAAAAATCTAATATTAGATGTGGACACCGCCATACCCCTAGGATTAATCTTCAACGAACTATTCACCAACAGCCTGAAACACGCCTTCCCTGATAATAGGGCAGGAACCATCAAAGTCACCTTCCATAAAACTGGGGAAAACTATGTACTCATCGTGGAAGATGATGGAGTGGGACTGCCAGAAGATTTCAAAGTAGAAGAATCAGACTCCTTCGGATTACGCTTAGTCGATGCTCTCACCCAGCAAATCGATGCCCAGGAAGACGTAGACTCCACCCAGGGAACCAGCTTCACCATCACTTTCCAGGAAAAACCAGTATAATACTATTTTTCATCCATTTAAGTTGACAGATCATTCAATTGCTTATTTTTACCCCATCTCCTGGATACTAAATATGCCAACAGAGCCAGAACCAGGGAGATGATAGTTATATGATAATCATCAGTAGCCACCAGATTCAACTGCCACCCGCCCCAGTAGAAAGGATAAAATAGGATGATACCGCCACCAACATTTTCCAGGAGCAAATCCAAACCAAAATGGGTGACCATACCTAATAATAAGAATAGGAAGGCTGATTTCTTCTCCTTAAACAATAAAGCCATGATAGTGGTGATAATTAAGGATCCAATGGGCAGGTGAAGGGGCCAGATATACTCCCACACACCAGATCCCAAGTAATCGAAGATCATACCCACCTTAACTAGATCAGGAATAACCGCCCCTATCATAACCAGAACCGTGTTAGGAGTGTTGAACTGCTTATACTTCAAACCTAACAGGGCGCATAGGGTGTAAGCCACTGCTATATGGGTGATCCAGTCTGGCATTTATTATTTCCTCACAAAAATCGGGTTATTTTCTCCTGATGAATTCATAATTAGCAAAATCAAACCGCCAGTAACGATTAAAGATGAACACCAGAAACAATAAGGCGATGAAGGATCTAAGCAGGAGGAATTGATAACTCCATTCTTCGGTTACGATGATTTTACTAGGGGTTAGCTGATAATCCGGGCCTAATACGCCTAAAACCTGAGTTTTATCTCCTTCTTTCACCTTTTGGGTGGTGTAAACCTTGAATTTAATCACATGGTTTTCATAGTTATCTTCCATGTAATAGCCGTTGTTGAATATTTCAGTAACGGTACCGGATACAGCTACCATCTCCCCCTGGGGATAGTATTTAACCACCACTCCTGTGGAGGGATAGAGCTGTTTTTCCCAGATATTATCATGATAATAGATACAGAGACCCGTCAGGATTAAGAATAATATTATGATACTGATAACTCTTTTATATGGTATCTGGGATAATTTAATCATTTTATTTCAATCCATGGGATGATTTAGTAGAATATGATCTTATCATTGGTTGATATCGTGTAAGTTAATCTTTTAATGGGTTGTTTTAGTGGAAGATAATCCTTTTTATGTGATGTTATATGATATTTTGATTTATATAGGAAATCCTTTTTATTAGATAATGATAAACTTAATGGAAGTGTACTTCCTATTTTATTAAATATTAAACTGTTAATTTGAGATAATATTACCCCGAGTTACAAAATAATAATAATATAATATTTCACATTTAAAGGCGGATCCAATGATTAGGTTTCAATCACTCATCATACTCTTCATGCTCTTCTTCCTAGTTTGTATCTCATCAGCGGTGATATCGCCCTTCTTGGACGCACCAGTTACCAATGTAACGGTTAATGCATATACGGAGGTGCTGGGGAATAACAGTTACGGAGTTGTGGCTAAGATGGGTCCCTATGGAAACACCAGCTCACCAGTGAAAGTAGCCTATCTGGTGGGGATTCATCCCTGGGAAATATACGCCCATGAAGCCATGGTTAAGGCACTGTTAACCCATGAGAAATCCTTGAAGTACTGCTACTATATCTATCAGATAAACGTGAGCGGTGGTATTGACACGGATTATGAAACCGGCAGGATGGCCGGACAGATCCTGGCCGGGGATTACATCATCCCGGATATAGAAAAAAATGATTATCAATTGGTGGTGGACATCCATTCCAATAAGGGTAGTAAAGATTCATATGATGTGGGATGGTTCATCAACGTACCCTACGATGATGAACGCAGCAACCAGATAGCCCAGGAATTACTGGAGAAAATACCCGGACTGGTAACTTACAATCCACCATTATCCACCAGCCCCTACTACGTCACCATACCCATCATCAAAGCCGGGACACCAGCTATAATATACGAGGCCTATGAATATGATTCCTCCGAGACCCGAGAGGACAAGGCATACCAACTCCTCCTGGCCGTGGATAACCTGCAAATAATAAAACTTAACATATCCAATTTGGCCTGATGAATAAGTATTTGGAATTATTATTTAATAGTTTAAAAGAAAATCAAATAAAAATTTTTTTTTAGTATTTAAAGGTCTGTGAAGTGTTTGTTGTATATGTCTTCTAGTGTGGTGTGGTTTCTCTCCAGGTAGGTGTCTATTAGTTCGTTGAAAAAATCTCTTAGGTTGTTGGGTATGTCGGGGTTGTTGGCCACGGAGAGGTATAATATTAATATGTCGATGAAATCGTAGGGGTTGTTCGCTCCTTTTTCCATGTTTTCTGGTGTTTTTTTCCATTCATAATTATTATCAGTCATTCAATCACCCTAATAGTAAATTTTAACAGGTTATTTTCTCTCCAGTTTGCTCTGGAGGGAATTACTTTTTAATTCATTTGTTCTCATTTTTATTACATTTATAAACTTCCATGGTTTATCTTTTGCTATATTAATCCGGTTTGAGTTAATATTTTTTATGATTTTTTTATTCAAAAAAATAGGGTTCCGATCTTAAAAATAAGTTAGTATAAAATCACTCCTGAGCCTAAATGAGACTAAAACTGGTAATTTCCTTAACGATGTTTAAACATGATTTTGGGGATGAAAGGCATTGGTGAATCTGTTTATCCCAGAGAGACTAGATTTTACTTAAATCCCCCATGATATATTTGGTGAAATAAAAAGATATGATGAGATTTTGATGGCATCATATTTTTTAAAGCTAAGTATTTATAGAATAAATCAGGGGTAGAGCTCTATTTACAAAAATAGTATTGAAATATGAACGATCCTCATAAATTATTAAAAAACCCATAGATCAGGCTTTAACTTAAAAAAAAGGTTCTATATGGGTGTTTTTGGCAAAATTAAATAGCAAATTTTATAAGTAACCTTCCTTGTATTTTATAGTGGTCCAAATTAAAGTTCATATTTTATTTTGGACCTTTGGAGGCGGTAAATATTAAGAGAAATTTTATAACACTAGTACTAATTTTGTTCTGTTTCGTACTATCCTTAAGTATGAGTTCAGTGATGGCCACCAACACCACAGATAACACCACCGGAAACATCACCGACAACCAAATAACAACCAGCACTGCACAAGCAGCCGGTTCAGCATCCACTGTAGCACAAGCCGCGGGTTCAACATCCACTACCACCAGCACCACAACATTAACCGTAACTATAAGTCAATTATCCCAATCAGCATCCAACGTTAAGAATTTTATTGATACCAACAAAAGATTACCCAACTACGTCACCATAGCCGGTCAACGGATTAGCACACCACAATTTTTACAACTACTAAGTCAGGGTATTGTGAACTTAAACACTGGTTCAACCAGTCCCATCACACTGAAAAATGTGAACACTGCAACCACTCCTTCACAAACTGTTAAATCAGGAACTCTGACAAAA
>JAJFTX010000065.1 GCA_021372715.1 Methanobacterium sp.
CTATTTTATCTCTACCTTCACTTTCCGTTCCATGGTTGTAACCAATTGTTTCTTTAAACTCTAAATTACCACCACATTCACATTTAGAACTAAAATCTTCAGGTGATTCACCATTTTTCAGTTCATAATAACCATGGCAGGTGTCACAAATTAGGTATCCCATGAGTTATGTTATGGTATAGGTGTTTATTATTTTAACTCACTACATTATCATCTAGAATTATTTATTGTTAAGTGTTGCATAAAACCCATCAGTATCGGCGTAAAGTACGTTAAACCCGTTTTCTTCAGCTTTTTCCATTGTCTTTTTGAGATATTCTTTTCCCCAGGCTGTTATGGCTTCTGAACATTTAACACAATACCAGCGGAAATTTGGATGATTGAAAAGACCATATACTGTACTGGATAATCGTTTTACTGCATCTTGTCGGTAATTAAGCATCTGATATTCGTCTGGATCTGTACATTCTTTCATCTCAGCTTTAATTTTCATCCTACTTTCTAATAATTCACTGATAATTGATGGAATAAAACCTACTGGTACTTTACAGAATTTATACCCGAATTCAGGTGCAACAAAACAATCTTCAGAATCATTTTCTGTTAATGTTTCTGGTGAAATATTCTTGGAAACTATTATGCTTGGATATAAACTTCTGAAGTCAAAATAGTAAATATTCTCATATAAACCCTGTTTTGGTTCTTCTACATATCCCCCCACTATATTACGTTCAAAACGCCCGAGTTCATTAGGAACAATGATGCCATCCTCATAGGACTTACGAATTAAATACCATTTAACCTGTGTTCCAGTTCCTCGCCTGGCGATCTCAAATAAAGGTTGCCCCACAATACGGGTAAGTTCGATGATTAGTGTTAACATCTTATCAGCGATCTGGCTGATGACTTTCACATTTTCTAAAGCATATCTAAACAGATTTTCTGAATTTTCACCTTTATCTACCCAACACTTGTAAATATCTTCAGTGGAGATGTCAACTTTTTCTTTCCTGTAAAGCTCCCGATACACTGCTCCCAGGGTATGATCATTTAATTGAATATAACGGCGTACGATCTTATAAAGATCAACATGTACCCTCCCTTTAATAGATGCAAACTTCATACGGCCGCTCATAAATCTAATTTTTGAACCATCTACCCCCAGGTTTAATGATACTCCTAAATGGTCAGCTCTGCTTTTAAGATAAGGAAAATCAAATTTATCAGAATTATAACCGGCAATTATATCTGGATTCTCTGATTTTATAGTCTCTAAAAACTTGGTTAATAATTCCTTTTCAGATGGTACTGTTTCCACAAAATCAGATGATGAATGTTTGGTAGATATTAGTTTATAATAATTCTGATTACTGTAAATGCTAATCATGCTGATAGGATCTTTTTCCACTTCTGGCATTCCATGTGGATTACAGACTTCTATATTAAAGCACAAAATATTCAGATTGGGTAAACTAGATTTGACATTGTGAGGTAGTCCGTATATTTCGAATATACATGTTTTGCTGGAAGACCGATGAGAATTTAATATTTTCCCTTCCACCTCAACGGAACTCATTGGGAATAAGCCATTATCTATGAGATATCTCCGGTAAATTGGTATATCGTATTCTCTCACATCTTCCACAGATGGTAAATTCTGTATTTCATCTTTTAATTTGGATATTTCTTGTGGATGATTTGTAATAATCTTCAAAAAATTTTTAATCACTCCACCATCTTTTTTACGGATATTTTCGACTTTAAAAAGACATAATTCACTTAATTCATTTAAACAGCTATCTAAATTATTTGGGAGTACGTAGAAATAAGGTTTAAATTTTCTGTCGTGGGCGATTATTGATCTTCCATCAGGGAGCTTACCAAATAATCGTATAACTGGTTTACTGTTTCTAGTAACATAATCAATGTCTAATAGCATGAATCTAATTGTTTGCATATGGCTTAGATTTTGTTAAAAGTATTTAATATAACTTTTTAAAAGAAATTATTACTTCTCACACGCTCTCTCTCATTACTGGTATTCATATCCATTTTAATAGTATTTAACCCGCCTGAAAAGAGGTGAAAAAATTATGAGAATGAGTGAAGGAACACCCCATGGAAGATTTGTAGAATTATATAATCCTGATATGTTCAATGAAGGTGAAGAAGTCATTGTATTTGCTAGGCGTGACATTGAGAGAATGTATACTTCACTGTATGGGCAGATAGACTATATTAATAAAACTTATTTACACCTTGATAGAGAGAAGGACTGGATGTTAATGGGATATTGGCCTGAAATTTTAGAGAGAATATATATTCTAGATTTGAATATGGATTTAATCTTTAAAAATGAATCACTACAATGCTATCTTGACACATATCTCTTCGATATTATTCGAAATGCTAATAAGGAAGTTGTAAGGTCTGAAAAACAAACCCTTAATGTAAATAAAGTTTCTAACTTGAATCTTCTATTTTAGAGTAGTTGATATGTATGCGCTATAGCTATGGCATTATGGATAGGAGAAAAATATTGTTATATAAGCCACAATTATTTTTAAAGGGAGATGCTACTTTAATCTTTCCTAGTAGGGATTTTATCAAATGGCATGGTGATATAAAAGAATTTATAGACGGTTTATATCAAATAAACTCTGAAACTATTGAAAAAACAGGATCTATCAATATGGAAGAGTTTAATCTGGCTATGGGTGTAATTTATAGCATCGCTGAAGAACTTGAACAGCTTTTTAACTCTGAAATGGGATTCAGTTTTTCCTATCAGTATATATCAACTGTTGATAACAAATTCAAAAAACGAAGAAAAAATAACTACAGTAATGATATGAGAAAGTGTGATTTACGAATTCCCGTTAAACCAGAAATAACCCGGCAGCTTAAACACAAACATCAAATGGAAATAGTCGAAGAAGCCTGGAAATTATTCGTCAAAAATACTAACATAGAATAAAAATATAAAAATTCTATATTATATCGGCTCTGTAGAAAAAATATAAAGTTGTACATAAGCTAGTATCAACTAAGATGATCTATAGGTGTTTTGGTCGAAGCAATATCCATTAAAGCTTATTTATGCATTTAGAGTGTTAAAACATCTTTACGGTCTTATAATCACGAATATTTCAAAGCATTAAAATTTCATCATCAACTTTTGATAATGATTTCTACAGAGCCAAAATAAATAAAAATGTGCTCCTGATTTCACCATTATCTTAATAAGACATTGAATATACACTATTTTTATATGACTTCTGAATTAGTGAATAACTTTATTAAATTCTGTGAAATTCGAGCAAATCACAATGGATCAGAGTTTCTGGATCTTACTAATCACCGTTTCTTTTATCCAACCACACTATTACCAACTTTGGGTTTTATGATTGAAAATTCACTTAAAGCCCATGTTCATCCAGGAGCTCATAGTTATATTTCAACGATCTTAAACCCTTCTAATCGAACAGATAAAACTTATGTACCATGCAGAATGTTAACACCTGAAGATACATCGGATAGAGATCAGATACTGCAACAAATATTGGGATTAACAGATGAAAGTTATGGGGGTATTAATGCTCTGGATTATTTACTCTATGAATTAACTAATAACATTTATGAACATTCTGAATTTGATAAAGCGTTTATAATGGCTCAAAGATATCCTAAAAAAGGATTTACTGAAATATGTTTCTTTGATAATGGTATATCAATTCCTGGCAATTTTGCAAAGTATGGACATCCTTGTGAAAATGATTCTGATGCTATTGATAAAGCAGTGAATGGTTTTTCAACTAAAGACGACGAATTTAAACACAGGGGATGGGGAATAAATACAATTGTTAAGATATTTACTGAAGGAGCCCAAGGAGAAATATTTATAGCCTCTAGAAAGGGGGCGATTTACATTAACCAAGATGATCCATTATTATATAAGTTAGGAGATAAGTATAGAATAGATGGAACACTTATAAGTTTGAGGATTCCAAAGAGTTCTGTTGACATTACTTCTTATATATAAAAAAAATTTTAAGGTGTGGAATTTATGAATGCTGAAGAAAACAAGAAAATAGAAATAACTAAAGTATTATCCCCCAGATTGGGTTTTAGGGATTCAGCGAAAGACTTCTTCCACATGATAAACCAGCTTCCAGCGGATACTATTGAAATAGATTTCACAGATGTTAAATTCATGAGTAGATCCTTTGCACATGAATATATACAACAAAAGAAGAAATCTAGGAAGACTATTTTAGAGAGTAATATATCTGAGAATGTGCGTGCTATGTTTCAGGCTGTCAAAAAATCAATCAGAAATCCACATAAACTGAGAGTGAAACCATCAAAGATAATCACATTATCATAAACGGATTCCTATAAGAAGACTTACAATTTAAAATACTTTTTAACTTAAAATTAAAAGTCGATAATATCAACATCTAAGCTATGTTTTTTGTCTTGTTACATTGTAGCTTTGTTTTCTATCTTTTTGATCGTGATTTTTTGTATTGTTTCCCATAAAAATAAGCTGGATAAGGTGTTGCCCCGGGAGTGGAGGGATTTTTCCCTTTTTAATAGTTGTTTGGTTTGTTCTACAGTAGAAAACCACTGACTTTATAAAATTTGACCTGGTTCCCGGGAGGGGCCTTAAATTTCCTAGTTTTTTGGGGGCCTCCAAGATGGAAGGTATTATTTATTGTTAATTTTCAGTTTCTGGCTCATCATTGTCATTAATATAAACAAACTCGTATTCTATGCTATCACACTTTTTACATCTAGCAAGGTATCAGGGATATAAACCTGTTTGCCTTTCCTTTGTATTGTTGATATGTATCTCTCGGTTTCCATGTAGATCACCTTTAGATTACAGTTTTACCCAGTTCTATATAGGTATCTGGTTATTTACTAGAAAAAACCAGTTTTTTTATAGGTGTTATAGTTTATTCGTTAAATCTATATAACGAAGTAAAATTTAAAATTATATTCATAATTTAGAAGGTGTAAATAGAAATTAAACCCGTTCAGGCTTTCTATTAATAATTACTTTAATTATACGGTCAGTTTGTTCTACATCGATAAGATAAAAATACTTCTCACTAAAATCTTTAAAGTCTTGATTCATTAATTGTTTAAAATATACTTTCTCCCCTTCTTTACTTTTGAGAACCCCATATACCTTATCTATATATGAATTCCGTTCGATATGAATAAGCCCTTCCCCATGGGAATGCATCATAAACCGACTTACTAATTCATTTGGAATCACGATAGGACTGCGTTCAATTAGTATCTCTATAGGTACTGGTAAAGCCATTTAAATCACCATTAGTTTATTGTTCGCAATATGATATTTATTTATTACTTTGGGATTATTCTACAGTAGAACAACCATTTGGAAACGTAAAATACAATATGAAATACACAGAATTCCAAACTCGAGGAACAGATAAAATAGATGTGGAAAAAGACATAATTAACAGCGCATGTAACTTGAAACTAATATGGAACAAAATACTAAAAAACTACGAACAAAATAAAAGAAAACATAGCTGAAATACTCAAAAAACATACTAACGAAAAACTAACAACCAATATAAGCTGAATTTACTTAATAAACCTATAAAAATTTATAAATTTATGGAATTCAAAAAAAAATATTTACTGGACAACCTCTTAAATATTTATAAAATTTTATATATAAAAGATCCATAATCGATTGATAATAAAAAAAACCGATTAAATCTGATAACTCACTTCAGATAAAGGTGAATATTAATGAATAGATTATGGAATAATGTAATAAAACCTATCATAGAGAGAATTGATGCTAAATACATAGTGGAAGTTGGTTCGGATACTGGACTAAACACTAAAAACATTTTAGAGTATTGCCTGAAACACGACGCCCGCATGACAGCTATCGATCCCTTTCCTAAATTCGATGCTGGTGAGTTTAAAGCCAGATACGGGAATAAATTTGAGATCTATCTTGAATTAAGTCTAAGTAGATTGCCCTTATTAAATGATTACGATGTAATTTTAATAGATGGAGACCACAACTGGTACACCGTTTACAACGAACTAAAAATAATAGAGAAGAATTTTAAAAACAAAAAATTTCCATTAGTTTTTCTGCATGATGTTGGCTGGCCTTACGCTAGAAGAGATCTCTACTACAACCCAGAGAATATACCCGAGATTTATAGACAGCCTTACAAAAAGTTAGGGATGCATCTTGATCAAACAGATTTGAAGAAAACCGGCGGATTGAATACTCACCTTTACAACTCTATTTATGAAAATAATCCGCAGAATGGAGTACTAACTGCTATAGAAGATTTTGTTGAAGAATCTGACTTAAACTTCTCTTTTAAAATTATCAATATTTTTCACGGTTTAGGTATACTGTTTCCTAAAAATGAAGAGATTGAAAACGTTACAAAGAAAATTATAAACAACACAGATCTGTTGAGTATTGTTGAAGAAGAAAGAGTTAAACAGTCTATTAATTACTTTGAATCAGAAATTGCCCATAATAAAACAAAAAAAACCCTCGAAAATTTATATGAAACTCAAAAAACAATGAAATATGAGCTAGAATCGTCAAAAGAGCTAATCCAACAAAAAGAGTTGCATATTAATTCAATGGCAGATAAACTAAATCAAACAGAAAACGAACTAAAATCATCCCAAGAGCTAATCCAACAAAAAGAGTTGCATATTAATTCAATGGCAGATAAACTAAATC
>JAJFTX010000098.1 GCA_021372715.1 Methanobacterium sp.
CAATAATTTTTATTTTTAATTACTCATAATGTTGAATTTTTAAAATAGTAGTTTAAGTAGGAAAACTAAACAAAATTCATTGATTATCAAAAAATTCATTATAAATAATATGATTATAAAATTAATTATTAAATGGGAGGAATATTTATGGCTGAAATTAAAGTATTAGAATTCGGATATTCTTTGGAATCTGCAAGATATTTCATAAAATTTCTAATTAAAGGAGTTGAGAATAAGGAGAAATTTCAAGCAGTTCTTGGAAATATTCCTGATGGGAATATGAAACGATTTGAAATAGAAGAAAACCCAGATGGATTTATAGTTCTTGAAAGATTTAATGAAGAGGAATACCCTTTCAATAAAGAAATTCCCAGTGAAAAAGAGATTATTTCTGTAGAAGAAACTGTGAAAGGATTCTTATCACAGTTATCCTAAAAGGGGATTATTATGCAGAGAACAGTTATAATTTATGAGAGTGAATATGGGACAACTGAGAAGACTGCTAAATATCTATCTTTAATTTTAGGCCCGGCCATATATTGCAAAACAACCGAATTTAAGGATGAGTATAAGGATTTTGATTTCATAATCATCGGATCCCCAGTTTACAGTGGGAAATTCCTGACTAAAATAACTGAATTTATCAATGAAAATATAAGCTGGTTAAATGAAAAAAATATTGCATTATTCAGCATTAGTTTAAGTATTAAAGATGGAATTGAGAATTTAATGGAAATAGAAAAGCTTATGAAAAATGTGGTTTCCAAGAAGGCTCTGGGCGGAAAATTAGAACTCAATAAATTAAATAAAAAGGATTCAGATGCCTTAAAAATATTCAGCAAACAGTTAGGAATGGAAATGGGTGATGTGAATAACTTCAATCTGGAAGATGTGGTAAATTATGCCCTGCAATTAAAAGCATTAAAAGAGAATTTAATAGCAAAATACTCATCTGATGATCTTGAAAGTGAAATAGAAGAATTCTTATCTAACCATAACACCTGTACACTTTCCACTTCATTTAAAGAGAGGGTAAGATCCACTCCTATTGAATACAACTATTTTAATGGATACATTTATCTCTTAAGTGAAGGTGGTGAGAAATTTGCAAACATCTTATTAAACAACAACGTATCATTAGCAGTATATGAAGACTATACAACCATGAATAATTTAGCAGGCATGCAAATAACCGGTAAAGCATCAATAATCGAAAATAAAGAAGAATATAGAGAAATAATCGAAAAAAAAGGCTTAAATCCGGAATTTATAGAAAGAATGCCTGTAAATATGAATATCTTGAAGATCAAAATTGAAAAAATTGAGTTTTTATATTCAAAATTCAAAAAAATGGGTTATGAACCAAAACAAATCCTTGAATTTGATTAAAGAGGACCTTAATTGGAAAAGATATGAATATTTTAATTATCTTATCAAAACAGAGGAGGTATATATCTTGGAATTACCTATTGCTCCGGTTGGAAGAATAATAAAAAATGCTGGTGCCCCAAGAATAAGCAAAGATGCGAAAGTTGCTTTAACTAAAATTTTAGAAGATAAAGGCTTAGAAATTGCTTTAGATGCGATTAGCTTAGCTAAACACAGTGGTAGGAAAACTGTAATGAAAAGAGATGTGGATTCAGCGGTAAATGACATTTATCATACTTATCATTTTCACTAAGATAATGTTTTATTCATCAGATTTTTGGGAGATCTTAAATGGAAAAAAATATTATGGGAACCTGGAAATTAATTAAATTTGAAATGAAAACAGATGATAAAATTTCACAACCATTCGGGGAAAATCCATTAGGATATTTATTTTATCATGAAAACGGACGTATGGCAGTTTTAATATCTAAAGAAAATAGAAAAACCGTTTCAACTCAAGATATAACTAATATTCCAGAAACAGAAAAATCACAGCTTGCAGATGGGTTTATAGGGTATACGGGTAAATATGAGATTTTAGATGATAAGATAATCCATCATGTGGAAATAAGCTTCATCCCCAACTGGATGGGGAGGCCCTTAGAAAGATTTTATCAACATCATAATGGAAAATTAGTCCTTGAAACTCCAGCTGAAGAGATTGAGGGTTCCAAATTTATTTCTCGTCTAATATGGGAAAAAATTTAGTATATTATTTATGGAGTGAATCTTATTTGAACATAATTAATCATCAAATATTGCAATCAGTCGAATAGGCGATCCAGAACATCCTTCTAATGGTAATGGCATGGCAATTACTTTGAATCCATCTTTAGGAAGTTTTCGTAACCCCACTATCTGTTCGATATGGCAGTACATTTTCTTCTGACCGAGACGATGGCTTTCCCAGAATAGATCCGGATTGTTCTCTTCACGCACCAGTTTGGCTGTCTTAGCAAGCGGCCGATCCCATCCCCAGTTATCGATCCCCATTACTCGAATTCCCTGATCAATTAACCATTCAGTGGCCTTCCTGCTAACACCAGGACCGATTTGGTCGTATTCCTTTGTACCTGCACGTTTATCACCATCTGTGCGGATGAGTACGATTGTTCTGGGTTTGATTTTAATATCGTTCTTTATTATAAATTCTTCCAGATCTTCTTGACTAATCAGTTCCATGTCTTTTTTATGGCTCATGTCAATAACAACACCGTCTCCATAGAACCAGTCCAGCGGAATTTCATCGATGGTAGGTGCCTTTTTTCCTTCAGATAGCGGACCATAATGCCATGGAGCATCCACATGTGTGGCTGAATGCACTCCCATGGTAATGGTATCATCGGAAATACCAACGAAGCCTTCAGGGAGCATGTCTAAGGGAAGACCCAATTCTTCTATTAGTAGAAGATTTTCCTCACGGCTTTTATGTTCGATTTCCACTCTCATATAGGCTGGTTCGTCAGGATAATATTTGATTGGTTTTGTTAGATCTACTATTTTGACCATAGTTAATCTCATTTTTTAGCTATTAGTTAAATTATAACTTGTATTCTAAATAAATGCTGATAAATATAATATTCATTGTTTTTGAGTAAATTAAA
>JAJFTX010000100.1 GCA_021372715.1 Methanobacterium sp.
ACATGCATGATTCGATGGCGTTTTGAAACAATGTATCTATGAATTTTGTACGAGCAATCACATATTCATACATCCCTTTAGGGAAAAATCTATTTTTAAAGAAATTTCGGAGTATATTAATTTTTATAACAGGTAAAAAGAATTTTGGGACTAATATTGGTGCAATATAATCATTACTTTTAAATTGTGGTGTTTTTTCATAGAAGGATAGAGCTCGAATCATGCATGTAAATTCCGCTGTTCTTGAAGTTTTACGGTCAATCCTTTTTTCGGTATTTTTCAATTCTATCTCATCCATGGTTTTCAAATAATATTATGAATAAACGATATACTTCAAATTCATTTCGATAAAATAAATTAGTCTAAAACATAATATAATTGATCATATAGTCTATGAATCATGTTTACTATAATGTAAATTTAATAAATAAATAGATGTGTATATGATGCCTAAATGGGACTCGTTTGAGCTATATGCGGAAAAATATGATGAATGGTTTCAAAAAAATAAAAATATTTACGAATCAGAGATTAACGCTATTAAGGAACTAATGCCCGAATGTAAAAATGGTATAGAAGTGGGTGTTGGAAGTGGAAAGTTTGCAGCACGACTTGGTATTAAATTAGGTGTCGAACCATCTAATAAAATGGGTAAAATAGCCCAAAAAAGAAGTATAAAAGTGATGGAAGGTGTTGCTGAATCGCTTCCCTTTGATGATTTTGTTTTTGATTTTGTTTTAATGGTGACTACCATCTGTTTTATTGATAACATTGAAAAAGCCTTTAAAGAATCTAATAGAGTGTTAAAATATGGAGGCTATCTAATAATTGGTTTTATAGATTCAAAGAGCCCATTGGGGGAATTTTATGAAAAACACAAAGCAGAAAGTACATTTTATAAGGATGCAATTTTTCATTCGGTAGAGGAAGTAAGATCGTTTATGGAGAAGGCTAATTTTAAGGATTTTAATTATAGACAGACTTTATTTCAACCTTTAGAGAATATAATTGGTGTTGAACCGGTAAAAGAAGGATATGGGAAAGGATCTTTTGTAGTTATTAGAGGGTTGAACTCATTTTAAATAAATTATTTAAAAAAGATCATTATTTTAATAATATATAAATCCAGATAGTATAATCAGTTTATTCTGAATAGGGATGAAAAAGAAATGCGTAAAAAAGTTAAAACAGATGAAGAAGAGGTTCTGGAAAGGAAACATGCAGAAGAAGCTCTAAACAGGAAAGCGAAAGCAGGAATCCATGCTGATGTTTGCACCACTCCTCTTAAAATGGCCAAGGGCCATATTAGAAAGAAACCATTAGTCAAAACAATTACATGCAAAAAATGTGGAAAAAGTTTTAAAACAAACAGTGATAGAAATTTATGTTTTGATTGTCAGAAGAATTGATAAAAATACTCATAAACTAATTAGATTTAGTAATAAAATAGTTTTATTCAGATTAACCCTAAATAAATATTAATTTTCATTCTATCTTGCTTTTTAATTCACTATTTATTATTTTTAATATTCACTATGTCTTCTGAGTGTTGTGGCATGAACCATTTTTGTGCTATGAAAGTAGGGATAACTGCACTTGCTACTACAACTCCAATAAGAATCGAGTATTGTACCTGATTAATATATCCTGAAGTCAGTCCGAATACGCTTGCTATTGTTCCAAATGTTAGTCCTGTACTCATTAAGAGTGTTGTATATATACTTCCATGTGAAATAAATCTTTCAGCCAGGAAATAAATCCCTATAAATTTACTGATCATTTTTAAACCAAATAGGATTACAAATAGTCCTATTGCTGATAAAATTAAGGGTATGGAAACGTTTAATCCTCCTACGATGAAAAAGATGGGAGTTATTACAGCATAGGATACGGTTCTTAACCTGTTACGAACTAATTTGGTGCATGATGTTTCTGTGAAGTGTTTAGACATGAGAAGTCCCAGTAAAAATGCTGGTAAAACAGCCTGACCGTTCCCAATACTTGCAAAATACATGAAAACAAGTAATAATACGAGAATGTATTTTATTTCAGGTTCTACTACTTTATCTTTTAATCGAGGATTATCGAATACGATATGTGAAAATTTAGCTGCTAAAACAATCACAATTACAGATACAATAATGAATAATGCAGTATATAATGTTGGTTTTATAAATAGGATGCTTAAAGCTATGGCAGTTCCCATATCCGTGATAAATGTAGATGCCATCAGAATCTTACCGATTTCTGTCTGAGATAGATTAGTTTCAACTAATACAGAATAGACTACGGCCAAGGAAGTAGTTGATAGGGCTACTCCTGCAATTAAAGCTGCTGAAAGATTCCATCCTGCAAAATAATAAGTATAAAGTGAACATACGATAAATGGAGCTAAGAATGAGAAAAATCCGATTAGAAAACTTTCTTTAAACTTTTCCTTCATTAATTCAGTGTCTATTTCTGTTCCAGCTAGAAATGTTAATAAAATGCCTCCAAAACTGGCGATGAACAGCATCCAGTCCTGAGTTTGAATTACTCCCAGGTTTCCAGCTATAACTCCTAATAAAATCTCAATTATGGCCACTGATAAGCCTAATCTTAATGAAATAAGACTTGCTAGTAAAATAGTTATTCCTACCAGTAATGGTATTAATTGTATAGATATCATAAGCTTCCTCCTGATTTAAATAATTCATAGGAGTCATCAGCTCATCAAAATAAGCGGTTGAAGGCGAACTCCATCACCTTATTAATCATTTTATTTTAGTATATTTATAGTATTTGCTCTCGGTAGATAAATTAAAAAAAAATTGCATATCTTAAATTCATTATTATTCAAAAAAAATTATTGGACACCTATATCTTAGGCATCCTATCTTCATGGTTTTTAAAGATTTTCACGTACTCGGTTCTGGTATGTTCTCTTTTTTCCAGAGATTTGATTTTAAGAGTATTATTGCAAATATGGCCATGATTGCCATACCATAAATTCCCGGGCCAAAAGAAAATACAGAGTCTACTGGGGTCGCTATGAACATATTAGCTGACGGTCCTCCTGCAACATCGGTTATTAAGTGTAGTAATACAGCTATCCAGACGCTTCCTGTTTTTAAAACAGCATAACTGAAAATAATTCCCATTACTATTGTACCAAATATCATAGCTAAATTTCCCAGTATGGGTTGTCCTGGATAATTCATTCCCAGAATAATAGTCCCACTATGCCAGATCCCCCAAATTATCCCCAGTATTAAAACGCCTTTATATCCTCCTAAAAGAGGGAATAATCTGTCTTGGAGGTATACTCTCCATCCGTATTCTTCTCCAAAAAATAAGGGCCATAAAAATAAACCATACATAATTGAAAGGGTTATAAATGCCATAAAGTAATTGGTTAAGTTAAATTCTTTTTCAGGAATGCCTAAACCAAAGACATAGTTTAGAACTAAACTAACAAAGAGTATAACAAAATAAATCACCGGTATAATTATATAGAATTTAAGATTTTTTCCAAAGAATAATTTGGATGGTTTAAGTTCTTCTCTCCATTTCTTTTTCAAGTTAAGTATTATCACACTAATTAATCCCAAAATCGCAATAATAGATGAAAGGAGGGGTAATGTACCACCTATACTACCCATAATGGGGGTGACATATCCTTCAAAGAAATATAGGATTGTAAAAATCAAAAAGAAAGCAAATATTATCTTGGTCTCTTTGTTTAGAGCTTTGGATTTAAAAAGGAACATACAAATTATGGCAACTGTTGCAGGAATCAGCATATCTGTCCCAGCAACAGATTTTAAACCATACATAAAAACAACAAATTGTAGAATATAAGTCGCTGCAAATGTAATAATTAGAAAAACCAACAATTCTTTTTTTAATTGTCCGCTATTTAAATTTGGATTATTTATATTGAAACCCCCATAAATATTCGATAATTAATTTCTATCTAATAATCCATATATCAATTTCTATTACTCTATAGGTTTAAGCGAGGATATTCTGCTGATGAGAAGGATAGTTCAGTATTTGTAAGTAATATTAGTTGTTAAAATCTATCTTCTTATAATGGGGTGTCATAAAGCTAAAAAGAAAGTTTAAAGTTATTTTATCGTAAATTTATAATTCCTTTGGTTTGGGGAATGTGATTTTAAATTTCGTTCCTCCAGTTCTATCTAATTCTATTTCTCCGTTAATTTGTTTTGTTAGGTTGGTTACTAACTGTAAACCGAGTGAATCTGTTTTAGTATAATCGAGATCTTTAGGTAATCCAATACCGTTGTCTTTTACGGTTAATTGATATTCGTCTTTTGTGGAATGGAAATCAATTTCAATTTCACCTGTTTTATCTTCAGGGAATGCATACTTCAAACTATTGGTAACTAACTCATTTAAAATCAGACTCAGAGGAATTGTAGTATTTATGTCCATACCTAAGTTTTCGGCATTAATTTTTAAATTAATACAACCAGAACCGTTAGAATATGTATGGAAAAGTTCATTGACCAATGTTTGGATATGATCTCCAAAATCTATGTTTTTAAGATCAGTGGATTCGTATAATCTCTCATGTATCAGGGCCATGGACCTTGCACGATCCTCACTTTCCAAGAAAAGTCCTTTAGATTCTTCATCTTTTATGTAACCCGATTGTAAATTCAAAAGACTGGAGATAATCATCAAATTATTTTTCACCCGATGATGAATTTCCTTAAGGAGCATCTTTTTTTCATTTAAAGCTTCTTTTAAAGCATTTTCAGCCCTATTACGTAATAAAGATTCGGAAATTGCAAATGAAATTTTTTCGATAATTTCCTGATCTTTTAAAGTATAACCTCCCTCTTTATTTCCTAATCCAATAGATCCTAAGACTTTGTTTGTATGTTTTAATGGTACGCCTAAAAAAGAATGCAATTCAGGATGACCAATAGGAGTTCCAACACTATCTTCATGACTAGATGGATTGTTGGTTAAAACTGAAATACCATCCCTAGATGCTTTTCCATGAACACCATGCTCCTCCATATCCTTTAATAATACAGTTGCATTACTCTCTTCCATTAAACATTCTTTCCAGCCAGGATCACTGATAGCAATAGCATCTAACTTACCTTTTAAATTACGCTCTAAAATAAAACCAAATTTACTGCCTGTGATTTTTTCACATAATGCCAGAGCTTCTTGGGCAACTTTGGCTTCGCTTTCAACTGCGATTGTTTTTTCGAAAATCTTATTTATTCCCTCAAGTGTTGCATTTTGTAACTTAATCTGTTCTTCCCACATTTTACTTTCAGTGATATCTTTGCTAAAAACTGCTAGTTTATTCACTTTTCCATCTTCGGAAACCGGAGATATGAAATGATGGAAAAATATCCCATTTCTTTCATCTTCAAATTCAACAATTTTTTTAATTTTAAAGGCTTTTTCGAAATATTTCCACCGTGATTTAAAAGTATCGGATGGTATAAATTCTTTAATATGATTTCCGATCATATCTGATTTTTTAATCCCAAATCGATTTGCAGTGGCTTCATTTGCATCAATGATAATTCCAGAAACATCAATTAGAAATATCGATTCATTGGAAGAATCTAAAATAACTCTTAATTCTTGTTTTCCCTGTTTTGTTTTCACTTCAGCTTCTTTACGCTCGTTTATTTCCTTTTGAAGTTTTTTATTAGTTTGAGTTAATTCTTGGGTCCGCTCTTTTACAGTTTTTTCTAAGTGTATTTGTACTTCTTTTAATTCTTTTTCAGCTTTTTTACGTTCAGTAATATCCCGAGCAATACTTAGAAAAAGTTTTCTATCTTCAGATTCTATGATCCTAACATTAATTTCAACAGGGATAATGGAGCCATCTTTACGTTGATGTGCGGATTCAAATGTGGACCAGCCCTTCTCTATTATATCTTTAATACGTGGTTCAATCATTTTGGAATATTCTGGAGCATCCAATTCATGAAGATTAATATTCATTAGCTCTTTTTTTGTGTATCCACGTGTTTTATAAGCAGCTTCATTTACGTAGATAAAATTTCCTTCTGAATCATGTAGAAAGATAGAATCATTTGCGGAGTCTAATATCAAATTTTTAAGCCTGGTGTCCAGTTCATTATATTTTTGATTCATCTCACTACATTGTACAAAATTATATTATAATATGTGTCTATTCACTAATATTAATTTTTAGATGGTATTTGGAAACATTTAAATATTAGTTTAAAGATGAATTAAAGAATTTATAAACAAATGAAATTTTTAATGGAATTAGATATTCTTAATAACAAACCTTTCAAGAATTTACTTTATTAATATGGATAAAATTAATTAGGGGATTTAAATAAATGTTCAAGGAAATATTGAAGATTTTTAAAAATGATATTAAAACTATTGTAAGTAATCCTGTGGTTTTAATAGTAATGATCGTTATTGTTTGTTTACCTTCACTTTATGCTCTAGTAAACATTAGTGCTGCTTGGGATCCGTACAATGGAACCTCTAATATGAAAATAGCAATAGTGGATAATGATGCGGGCTATACCCTTCAAGGAGTGAACTATAAATTTGGGAAAAATTTGTCCGATGAAATCGCAGCAAATAATACCAATTTTAACTGGCAGTTTGTAGATGAACAGACCGCCCGTAATGGAGTAAAAAATGGAGAGTATTTCGCAGCCTTTATCATTCC
>JAJFTX010000112.1 GCA_021372715.1 Methanobacterium sp.
GTCCAGTTTCTGCTGAAATCTGTTGGTAATATTACTGCGGGAATTTTATACTCCTTTATTAATGGTAGGGTTTCATTTAAATTACCATGATCTAAGCTTAAAACTAGATCCACTCCTGATTCTATAGCTGACTTTATTTCAGCAGGATTAAGGGTGTCTATACTTACTGGAATATCATCTAGATTATCTTTTAATAACTTAACCATGGACGGTATTTTATTTTCTAAAGATTCCCCAGCTATCATCCCTATATCTATCATGTTTGCCCCATTTTTTAAGTAATATCTGGCTCTCTTTAGTAGTTCTTCTTCTGTAAGTAACGGTGCATTGGCTATCTCGGCAAGCACTCTCATGGGAAAGTCTTCACCTACTGGTAAGTTACCTACCATAATATTTTCCGGCTTCTTTAGGAGTTTATTAACGTTTTTTTGGTCTTTTTCAAAATTTTCTATGAATTCTAAAGCTCTTTTTCTTAGTTCATCCTCAATAAGTTTGTCTGCTGGGATTTTTGAAGATAGTTTAAGTTTTTCAATCATCTCCAGCACCACAGGCAGATCCGCAGCATCCTTAGGTCCTTTATAGGTGGGGATCCCTATCTTCTCCTCTACTGTGCTAACATCTTTTTTTATTAATCCTGGGGTGATTATAACCTCGAATGATTTTAAATATTCCTGATCTAACTTATTCAATTCCTGATTAATTCTTTTAGGTGTTAAAAATGCAGCTATGGGTATATCTATAATGAAAGTTTCAACTTCCTGTTTAGATGCAGATGCTGCTTTGTGGACCGATTTACTGGCTAGTTTTCCAGTCAGGATTAGAATTTTCATGTTTTTACCTCTATCATATCATTGACCAACACGTATATATATTACAATTTGTAATGATTAACTATGTTGAATGGAGGTAAAACTGCATGATTGAAATACGCTTTCATGGACGTGGAGGACAGGGCGCCGTTACAGCTGCCGAAATTTTAGCAAAAGCAGCATTTAAAGACGGTAAATACTGTCAAGCATTTCCTTTCTTCGGTCCTGAACGAAAAGGAGCTCCTGTTATGGCTTTCACAAGAATAGCTGATGATCCAATAAGAAGGAGATATCAAGTTTATAACCCGGATTATGTAATTGTTCTAGATGAAACAATATTAGAAGCTGTAGATGTATTATCTGGGCTTAAAGAAAAGGGTAAAGTCTTAATTAATTCAAAGAATGAAATTGATTTCGAAAAAAATATAGAATCTTATAATATTGATGCTACCGGAATTGCCCTGGACATACTAGGTGTGCCCATTGTAAATACGGTTATGCTGGGAGCATTTGCCGGTGCGACCAATGTGGTTACAGCGGATTCCATTGTAGACGCCACTAAGGAAACTTTTCCCGGTAAAATAGGTGAAAAGAACGCAAAAGCCGTCCAATTTGCATATGAAAAAATAAAAATATAGGTGATTTCATGACATCCATAGGAGCTACTGTTAAAGAACCTGGAAGCAGCAAACATTACAAAACAGGTAGCTGGAGAACATTTAAACCAATTTTAGACAAAGATAAATGTATAGATTGTGAAAACTGTATACTTTTTTGTCCAGAAGGCTGCATAAATAAAGATTACGATATAGATTATGACTACTGCAAAGGCTGCGGGATTTGTGCTGAAGAATGCCCAGTAAAAGCTATTAAAATGGAGAGAGAATAATGATCAAAGTTATTTCTGCAAACAGAGCATTGGCCGAAGCGGTTAAACTGGCCAAACCGCAAGTTATCCCAGTTTATCCCATAACTCCCCAAACCTCCATCTCCGAATACCTAGCCTCATTTGTGGCAGACGGAGATCTAAAAGCAGAATATATAAGAGTTGAATCCGAACACAGTGCCATAAGTGCAGCAGTAGGTGCATCAGGGACAGGAGTAAGAACATTCACCGCCACATCCTCACAAGGTCTGGCCTTAATGCATGAAATATTATTCGCCGCAGCAGGATTAAGAAACCCCATTGTGATGGGTAACGCTAACCGAGCATTATCCGCCCCATTAAGTATTTGGAACGACCAACAAGATTCAATCTCCCAGAGAGATAGTGGATGGATGCAATTTTTTGCTGAAAACGCTCAAGAGGCTCTTGATTTTATTATTCAAGCTTATAAAATTTCAGAAAATAAAGATGTACTACTCCCCAGTATGGTCTGTGTAGATGGTTTTATATTGACCCACACTGTGGAACCGGTGAATATACCCCATCAGGAGGATGTTGATAAATTTCTACCTACATATCAACCAAAACATGCCTATCTAGATCCAAAAGACCCCATGTCCCTGGGAACATTCACCGACCCAGATTATTACATGGAAGCCAGATATGATATGGAAGTAGCTATGGAAAAGGCTAAAGATGTTATAAGAAAGGTTAATAAAGAATTTGAAGAGGTTTTCGGCAGAAAGTATGATTTGGTTGAAAATTACCGATGTGAAGATGCTGAAATTATTTTAGTTGCCATGGGATCTATATGCGGTACAATTAAAGCCGTTATAGATAGCCTTAGAGAGAAAGGTGAAAAAGTAGGACTTTTAAAAATAATAGCCTTCCGACCGTTCCCCCAAGAGGACATATATCAAGCAGTGCAAAATGCACAAAGAATTGCTGTTTTAGATAAGAATATATCCTTCAGTATCGGAGGAGTTTTACACAACGAAATAAAAGCAAAAATGGATGTAGATGCATCTGGATTTATCTTAGGACTAGGAGGACGTGATGTTTCTCCAGAAGATATAATTAACATTATAAAGGAAACCAGAAATCCAACCGAACCTGATAAGATTACCTGGGTCGGAATTAAGGAGGAGGAATAATTATGGAAATACCTGAAGAAGAATTTCTAGCACCAGGACATAGAGCTTGCGCTGGATGCGGTGCCACCATAGGTGTTAGACTAGCACTAAAGATGCTGGGAGAAAACACCGTAGCAGTTTCAGCCACTGGTTGCCTGGAAGTTATAACTACCCCTTACCCAGAAACTGCCTGGAAGATACCCTGGATACACGTTGCCTTCGAAAACGCAGCAGCAGTAGCATCTGGAGTTGAAAGAGCCCTAAAATCACAGGGTAAAGATGATGTTAACGTTGTGGCATTTGCAGGAGACGGCGGAACAGCAGATATAGGATTACAAGCTTTATCCGGGGCCATGGAAAGAGGACACAATATAATTTACATCTGTTATGATAACGAAGCATATATGAATACCGGAGTTCAAAGAAGTGGAGCAACTCCCTATGGTGCATCAACAACCACATCTCCCTATGGAAAAGAAAGTTTTGGTGAAGATAAACCTAAAAAGAACATACCCATGATCATGGCCGCCCATGGAGTGCCCTATGTAGCTACTGCATCAATCTCCTATCCAGAAGATTTTATGAAAAAAGTTAAAAAGGCAAAAGAGACAGACGGACCAGCCTATATACACCTTCACCAGCCCTGTACCACAGGATGGGGTTACGATCCCTCAAAAACCATAGAATTAGGAAGATTAGCTGTGGAAACTGGATCATGGATATTATATGAGATCGTGGATGGTGAATTTAAAGTAACTTACCGACCAATGCAGCGAAAACCGGTGAATGTCTATCTAGAATCCCAAAAAAGATTTAAACACTTGGCAGATGAAGAAAAAGAAAGGATTCAAAATTATGTGGATCAGATCTGTGCTGAACTTAAGATTTAAGGGGGCATAAATTTTGGATAAGATACTTACTCAACCAGAACTCTGTGATGGCTGTCTGGATTGTGAAGATGCCTGCGCCCGACTTTATGGCGCTTCCCGAATCATGATTAGGGAAGTAGAAGGGGCATTCTATCCTATTATCTGTCAGCACTGCGAAGATGCTCCTTGTAAGATAATATGTCCCACAGAAGCAATAACCGATGAAGGAATTAATGAAGATAAATGTATTGGCTGTGGACTATGTATGATGGTCTGCCCATTTGGTTCTGTAGTTATTCATGATAAAAAAGCACATAGATGTGATCAATGCCCTGATCAGGACACACCAGCATGCATCAAGGCCTGTTCCAAGCGAGCAATATCATTAGTGGATACTGAGAAGCTTAAACTGGAAAAACAGAAACAATACCTGGATAAACTTTCCGGAGTAGGTAAAAAGAAAAAACAAAGCCAGTTTGTGAATATCTTAACCACAAATACCCGGGCAAAAAAATCATTAAACAAGGGAGATTAACATGAAAGAGCTGATATCAATTCCAGAACTTTGTGAAGAATGCTCCAAGTGTGAGAGGAACTGTCCTCAGAATGCCATTCGGGTGGTAAACGGCGTGCCCATATTCTGTCTTCACTGCTCACCAGACAGAGCCCCTTGTCTTAAAGT
>JAJFTX010000064.1 GCA_021372715.1 Methanobacterium sp.
GAATCAGCTGCCGAAGCTATAGCGGTAACAGTGGACAATGGGGTATTGCCATCAGACTGTATAACCAATGCTAGCCAAATCGCTCGGAAAATAGGCATAGAACATGAAATTATTAAGGAGAATCTCATAGAAGATGAGTCATTCATTTCAAATCCACCCCATAAATGTTATATCTGCAAAAATAAGATTTATAATAAATTAGAGGAGTTTTCAAGTGACAATGGATTCGATGCAATAGTTGATGGTACAAATATAAGCGATTTACTTGAAGATAGACCAGGTATAATGGTTAACTACCAGAAAAAAATATTAACACCTTTAATATATGCGGGTATGACAGCTGAAGAAGTTAGAAACATCTTGAAACATTTAAATATAAAATATTCTAATTCAACCACCTGTTATGCTACTAGAATACCCACAGGTAGTGAAATCACCACTAAAAAAATTAACAGAATTGGTTATGCTGAAACCATGATCAAGAACATCACCGGAATAGACTTGGTGAGAGTGCGAGATGATGATGATCTGGCAAGAATAGAAGTATTAGACCTGGATAAAATATTAGATAAAAAAATATTAAGCCATATAAACTCTGAATTAACTTCAGTTGGATTTAAAAAAGTAACACTTGATATCAGCAATTATGGGAATGGAAAAAAGGAACTGGTGTTTTATAAACCCTGTAAGGATGAAGCGAACAAGATAATGTTTGAAACTGAACTCCTATACTCCGTCAATATAGAGGACACCTGCCGTGAACTTGAGAATTTAGGGAAGGTTAAATGTTCAAATAAGATGGGAGTGGCTATGTTGGAAGTAGAAGGAAAGAATATAACCATCTTTAATAAAGGTAAAATCGTAGCTCGTCGAATTAAAGATAAGGAAGATGCCCAGGATATGATAATCAAGGTTTTACCACTTATTAGAAGGGAAATATAAATTATAAACATAATCAGAATATTTCACATGATATAAGTTCTTTTTAGATTATTTATTGTTTTTTTCATGTTTTAGGTTCTTTTTGTTTATTTAAGTTGGTTTTATATGTTTTAGGTTCTTTTTAGATTAATTACTATGATCTGGGGTCTTGCAAAAAACCGCACCGGGAAATTCACTGTTCCAATACCATTACTTATGATTAATGTAGAATTAACCTCTTTAATGACTCCGGTTCTGTATTTTTGTCCGTATTTTGAAGGAAGATAAGGCGCGTAAAGTCCGAAGAATGTAACCTGACCTCCATGGGTGTGTCCAGATAAAACCAGGTCCACCATGGATTTATCTACTTCTTCAAAATAGTCTGGGTCGTGACTTAACATTATTACAAAATCACGGGAAGATGCGTCTTCAGTAACGTCTTCATAGTCCTGACGATCGTTACCTGCACCTATCCCTCCTAATCTGATCTCTCCTTGGCTATCTCCAATCCAGGTGCCCATATTTCCGATATCATTGATGGGAGAATTATTCAAGGCTTCCCAGGTAGTAAATTGGGGGTCGCTGTTTCCTAAAACAGCATAGACACCATATGTTGCATTTAGTTTTGACAGAGATTCAAATGTAGAATTAACATATTCATCTTCTCCACTTACATAATCTCCACCTAACAATATAAGGTCCGGATGTAAATTATTGACCTGATTTACCAGATCATTTACTCGCTGCTGGCTGAATAATGGACCAGCATGGATATCTGATATAAATACAATTTTTTTTCCGTCGAAGTTCTCAGGAATCTGATCAGATTCAATGGTGATCTCCTTTGTTTCAATCCAGTAGGGCTCTATAAACATATAACAACCAATTATAAAGGCTGTGAATATGATTAGCACCAGTATTTTATTGAATGTCCTCATTTACATCAAGATTTTTAATTGATTTAATATTGTGTCGGCAAAATCTATAAAATGATAAATAAATAGCCTACTCATTATTAATTAAAAAAATTTAGAATATATTTCTTATCTAAGAAATAAAAAAGTTAGAAATGTAATTGTTTAAATCTCCTTATGTATCTCTTCTTTCACCTTTCTGCGGAAGCTAGTTATTTTTTTTAGAAATCCACGGTCATCTTTTCCGGTTAGGATTATACTATCCCCTTCAATTTCCACTTCCAGATCATCTGCCTGCAGTTTTTCGATTTCCACAACTATTTCAGAGGCAGATTCAAGAAGATCGTTGGCAGTGTAACTGTATTCCATATAGAGTTTATGATGAGGGTAAACCTCTTTCAAAGCTCTTTTTATGGTAAGTTCCAGAACGTTGAAGAATGTTTCCAGTTCTGGTGCTTTTTCCCACCATAAAGTGGCCATTATGAATTTCAGATTTATGGGTTTGATAGATACTTCGCCATGATTTTTGGCTACTATGTTTATGTCCCCGTCTCGAGATTTTATTTTTAAAATAGGTCGAGGAAGGTCAGATTTATCATTTTCAGGTATAGAAATTTCGGACATGTTAATCGCTTATTGCTTTAATTAGATCGGTGGCCCTAACTAGGCCTACTAGTTCGCCTTCCACATCAATTACAGGTATTTGTTCTATGTTTTTTTGTCTCATCTTATTGGCGCATTCTTTAACTGAGGTTTTAGTGGTTACAATCACCAAATCAGTAGCGGCAACGTCTTTAACTTCTTTATCTGAAAATTTTAGATGATTTTTAATAACATAAAGAACGTTTTTACTATCCCAGGACCATTTATCCCCTTCGGTACCGACTGATGTATTATGGACGGTTCTTTCAGAGATGATCTCACTTTCTTCAATGAAATCTGTTTCTGTCAAAATCCCTGACAGTTTACCGTCTTTATTTAGGGCTAAGAGTACTCTGAGGTTGAAGAATCTCATTATCTCGAAAGCTATATTTAAGGGTGTTCTTTCCCATGTGGTGGGAATGTTCTTTATCATATATTTTTCCGCGGGGTCCTTGATATCCATCTTCCAAAGTGCCTTATTTATGATGTCTGAAGCAGTTACCAGACCTACTAGTTCACCATCATCAACCACTGGTATTCTTCTTATATCGTGGTTCAGCATTTTCCCTGCTACTTCTTTGATGTCTTCATTAGGTGTGGTGGTTATAATATTCCTGGTCATGATAAGGGCTAATTGTTCTTCATCGGGGTTTTTCACCAGATCTGATCGGGTGAGAATCCCTAATAATTTCTTCGTTCCATTTTTTACTACAGGTAATCCTGATACGTTCTTTTTTCTCATTAGTTCCATAGCATGAGAGCGGTTTCCGGGTACATGGATGTAATGTACGTCCTCTGACATGATATCTTTTACTAGCATTTTGTTACACCGGCCATAAAATAAAATAATATATTTAAAATTAGTTAATGTACAGCTAAAACAGGGCATTTAGCGGATCTTACCACTTTTTCTGTCACGCTTCCTAATAAAAACCGGTCTAAACCGTGTTTACCTGAAGTTCCCATGACAATAAGATCTATTTCTTCTTTATCCACAGTTTTTAATATAACATCTGCGGGAGATCCTTCTTTACTTTCCTTAATTAGCTTTATATTCTTTAATCCTTGTTTTTTTATAAATTCTGACATCATTTCTTCAATAGTATCCAGTGATTTTTTAGCTTCTTCTTTTAATATTTCTGTAACCCTTACTGTAAGGTCTTCTGCTGGAAGACCAACTAATGATGATGTATCCACTACATTTAGGGCTATGATGTCCGCGCCGCTCTGACTAGCGATCCAAATGGCATGTTCAGCGGCTTTTTCAGCGTATTTTGAACCATCTGTTGGTAATAATATTTTATGATACATAGACTCACCTCATTGTCAGTATTACTTTGGATTATTTATACAAATAAACAGTAATATTCGATTTATTAATTTATAAAAATTATTATAGGCTAATTTTTTCTTTAATTTTATAGTATATTATAATTTACTGATTTATTGAAAAACACGAATATATTTTTCTAATTTAAGGGTAGATCATTATAGATTATTTTTCCTTCCATCAGTAAACTCTTTATATTATCAGTTTCGGCACGATTTATTATAGAAAGGTAAGGATCGGTTGATTTTTGTTCTATAATAACCATATCAGCTATTTTACCCTCATAAACAGTGCCTAGATTCATTTCAAGTGCATTTGCAGCGTTTACTGTTGCCATTTTTAGAATTTCCTTTGGGGAGAAGTAGTCTTTATTAAAACCCCGGGTGGCTTTAAGTGCGTATTCCATTTCTCTGAGCATATTAGGGGAATTGAACATCAAATTATCAGTTCCTAAAAGTAGGTTAATTCCAGCTTCATACATCTCTTTGATAGGGGGAATGCCCACTGCCAGCATACCATTTGAACGTGGGCAGGTTACCACAGGTATTTTATTTTCCACGACTAACTCTAGATCATCTTCAAAAGGAGCAGTTAAATGTATTAGAATATTGAAACCAGCTTTAATAGCTCTTTCAACCTCGCTTTTACCGGTTTCATTTAATGATGCTTTTTGGACTTCTTGATATTCTGCAACATGTATGGCAGATAGTTTACCCAGATTTTTACAGGTTGCAACGATTAATGCTGCATGTTGATCGTTTATTTCTCCTAATCCGCTGGGAGCTATTCCGTCTGAGACTGAAAGAAGTTCTTCTACAGTTTTTTTTAATTTACCAACATCTTCAGAGGGGTTTAGGAAAGATTCATGGCGTCCTAGGATTATTTTACGTATTGGAATATCCTTAGCTGCCTCATTTAGAAGATTTATTCCCCCTAATCCTCCTTCCCGGAAATCTAAGAAAGTGGTAGTGCCACTATGAATCATATCCCACATTGATTTTTTAATAGAGTTAATTAGAACAGAGCGGGGAGTATCTGTAAGTAGACGATGTTTTAATCCGTTCGGTGGTTTAATCAGTTCATTTATGGGTTTACCATCTCCTAAGTCCATAGCTACTGAATCTCCCAAATGTACATGGGAGTTAATAAAAGAAGGAGCAACCACACAACCCCGAGCATCTATTATTTCTCCTTTTTTTACCCGAGGAGAAACTTCTATAATTTCATGATCATCAATGAGCACGTTTGCCTTGGTTTCCTCAAGATCTTCTCCATATAATACGGTTGCATTTTCTATGGTGATCATTTAAGCACTCTGAAAGGTTATTTATTAAATCATAGATGTTATATATGAAAATAAACGGTATGATGTTTTATTAAATCCTCATTATTTATTATGGTACTCGTTGAGTGATTTAACTTCAATTTTGCCTTTTTCAATATTTTCAACAGCGTTCAAAGCTGCACGAGCTCCTGCTAATGTGGTTACATATGGTATTCCCAGTTCTACAGCCATTCTTCTGATGAGATAGTTATCATCTGCAGATTGTTTTCCAGAGGGAGTGTTTATTATTAGTTTTATTTCTCCATTTAGAATGGCATCTTTGATGTTAGGTGAGTCTTGGCTAACTTTTTTAACTACACTTATTTTAACATCATCTTCAACAGCTTTAACCGTACCCTTGGTGCCCACCATTTCAAAGCCTAATTCCTGGGCTTTTTGTACTATATCTAATATTTTGCCTTTGTCCGCATCTCGAACACTTATAAATAATTTACCCTCTTGTGGAAGGTCCATACCTGCTGAGAGCTGAGCTTTGTAATAAGATACTCCAAAATTCTCATCTATACCCATACTCTCACCAGTTGACTTCATTTCAGGACCTAAAACAGAATCAGAACCAGGAAGTTTGATGAAGGGGAAAATAGATTCTTTGACGGCCACATGGTCTATATCAACTTCTTTTTGCAATCCAAAATCACTTAGTTTGTATCCGATCATTAACTGGGCTGCTATCTTAGCTAATGGTATTCCTACAGCCTTACTTACAAAGGGCACTGTTCTACTGGCCCGAGGATTGGCTTCTAAGATATAAAGTTTGGTTTCATCAGTTTTAACAGCATATTGGATGTTCATTAAACCTATTACATTTAATTCTAATGCTAATTTTTTGGTGTATTCTTTTATTTTTTCCAGAACTAGGGGATGTATACTTTGTGGAGGTATTACACATGCTGAATCTCCAGAATGGACCCCTGCTTCCTCTATATGCTCCATTATGCCGCCGATAAATACTTCCTCCCCATCACAAAGGGCATCCACGTCTATCTCGATAGCATCTACCAGGAACTTATCCACCAATATGGGA
>JAJFTX010000155.1 GCA_021372715.1 Methanobacterium sp.
CACTCAGACTTTGACTATGCCTCAGTTCCTGTACCTGTTGGTCACTGCTACTGGTAATGTGAATGTGGGTAACCTGAACCCTATAACGGTTATAGCGGTCAACCCAGCACCAAGTCCAAGTGGTAGTTACACCCATGGAAATCTATTGAAAGCAAGCTACGTTACTGTCGCCGGTAACATTAGAAACTTCATCTTAGCCAATGGCAGAGCGCCTAACTACGCGCAGACCTCATTAGGTAAAATACCATTCGCTAAACTGGTGTACATGTACAGTAAAGTGATGAACTTCTACGGAAACATCATACCCAACAGACTGCCCAACTACGTCTACATCTAAAAAAATAAAATTAGTGGAAAAATAAATCCACATTTTTTCCCTCTTTTTTTTATTTTAAATACTATTTTTTAATCAGATTACAAAAAAGAGATATAGAAAAAAAGAAATAATGATTTATATAATTTTTAAAGATAATAATCTCTCAATATTAAGATACAGTTTAGATCTGTAATTAAGCAGGAGTTAATTTTCCCCCTCCCTTAAGGTTTATGGTTTTTCCACCTAACCAGTCATTAGCGGAGTTTGATTTGTCATAGTATATGGTGAATCCGTTATCAATGATATTGGCTAAAGTGGTGTCTTCATCGGATATGACGGTTATGTAGCTGTTTCCGGTCACGTTCCAGGTGGAATCTGCAGATAATTTCAAAGTAACAGATTTAGCACTGTTATTGGTGTTTATGGTGGCGATTAGTTTGCTTTTAGCCATTAAGTTCAGTAGTAATGAGCTTATGCTGTCGATTTCGATGTTACCGTTTAATTCTTGATTTTTAGTGTTTAAGGTTACGTTAGCTCCATTAGATCCACTGTTTCCCCAGTTATCCGTGCTGGCTTTTAATAATGTGCCGGTACCGGTTAGTTTAACATTTTCCAGGTTTATAACCGCTAAAGTGTTCGTACTATAGAATAAAGGTCCTGTTTTTGCAGTTATGGAACCACCGGTCATGGTGAAAGTTCCTGTCCCTTCTGCCGCATCTCCTGATGTGCTCTGATAAATGAAAACCCCATACTTTTTAGAACCGGTAATATTACAGTTAGTGAGGTTTATACTATTTTTACCTTCGATAGCTGCTGCTTCACTACCATTAGCGGTGGAGGTGGTGTCATTAGCCGTTATATTTCCGGTGGAGTAGATCCCTGGTGATCCTTCTCCACCGGTAACTAACAACCCATTAATAACCGTAACATATCCTCCTCCACGGTCAGTGGCTAAGGCTGCGCAATGAGCTCCGCTGGTGTTGATCTTTATATTTTTAGCAAAGATGGTTCCGCCATAGGTGGCGTCCAGACCCCGGGAAGAGTCAGCGGTGGTTATAATTTCCACGTTTTCTATTTTTGCACTGGAATTGTTTCCTGTGGCGAAGATGGCGTTAGCCCCATTAACCGATGTTTTAATTTTAGAATTGGTAACTTTTATCTGGCTGCTGTTTTTAACCAGGATCGCTGCGTTGAGTCCGTAGAAATTACTTTCCTCATCATTGCTCACTGCACCGCCCAGTTTATTTACAGTGGCCTGGTCTATGCTCAGTGATCCGCTGCCGTTAACCACGATAGCGCATTGATCTGCTTCTGTGCTGGAGTAGGTTTTTCCTGATTCTGTGATGTTATATTTCTCTTCGGATATGCCGAATAAGGACATCAATGCGTTTATAAAATTATCTAAGGGATTTTCATTGGTGGAATTGGTGGTTATATTGGTTCCATCCACCACATATGCTCCATTGGTTACCACGTTGGTGTTGTTACCTTGGCCCATATCACCACCAGGTACTGTAAACTGAGCCATAACCACGGTACAGCCCATTATGAATGTTAATAAGATAGCAGGTATTAAAAAATAAAATTTATAATCATTACCCATACAATCACTCCCTTTGTATGTTTATATATCATTTTATGGGTCATTACTCTAAAAATTAATATGCCAGAATTACACCAGTTTAGGCCCAAATAACTTTATTGAATTAATATATATGAGGCTTATTAAAACGAATATAAAAATAGAATGTTTTTAATTTAAGTAATTATTCTAGGGTGTTGGTCTAATAATCCCTCGTTACCTGCGATGGCTCTTGGATTTATTGATGTTTCATTGGTTTCCTGTGCTGCAGAGACTGTAATGTTTAGCGATACCTTTTCTTTTATTTTGACATATCAATTTCGAATACAATATTACTATTATTATAATAAAAAAAATAAGTATTATCATAGTAAATTAAAAATAGTGTAAATGATAAAATAATATTAGAAAATGTGATGTTAAGGAAAAATTATTATTTGATTATTGTTGTTTTTATTATAGTTTTTATTTTAGTGTGTTTTTCATTTACTTTATTTTATTTTAGTCAAAGTCCTTTGAGTGAGGAACAAAAATTTAAGTTACAAGGGGCTAATATGACCATTATTTTCACCGGAGATGTTATGACGGGTTCTTCGGTGGAAACGGTTCTGGCAGATGGGCAAAATGTTTTCATAGGATTAACACCTATTTTCAACCAGTCTGATTTGGTAGTTATAAATTTAGAAGCGCCTTTCACAAATTCCACAGATAATTGGAAACAACTCATACCCTTGAAGGCTAATCCCCAGTATGCACACTTATTAAAGGATAATCACATAAACGTTGCAACTCTGGGGAACAATCATATCATGGATTACGGCCCAACTGGTTTATACGATACTATTTCTGTACTAAAAGCAGATAATATATCTTACGTAGGAGCAGGAGAAAACCTGGATCAGGCCAGTCAGCCCACATATATTAGTTTAAGTAATAAAACAATTGCTATTCTTAGTTTCTACGATAATACCACATTTACATATTATGCTCCGACAGAAATACAATCAGCTACAAATACACGTCCCGGATATGCGCCTGCTAGCTGGGAAGTGGTTAAAAAATTTATTGATACGGCTAAAAATAGCTCTGATTTCGTAATTGTTACCTTCCATTATGGCAACGAGTACCAACAAACCCATGACCAATATCAGGAAAATTTATCAAGAAAAAGCATAGATGAAGGTGCAGATCTGGTTATAGGTAATCATGCACATATAACTCAGGACATAGAGCAATATAAAGGCAAATTAATTTTCTATAGTTTAGGTAATTGTGTTTTCTATGATCTTAGTGCTGGAAGCCCTAATTCTATTATTGTAGAAATAAAAATAGAAAATGGGACTGCAAAAGCAATAATACACCCAATTCAAGTTTTAGATTGTTCACCACGACCCATGGATAATCAAAGTGCATTAAGCTTTTTAGAAAGCATAAAAGCCAAATCATCAGCCAACATAACAATAGAAAATGGATTAGGCATCATTAATATAGGAAAGATTTAAATTTTACTATTCTTAAAAAAAGAGAAAAAATATTATTTTAATTTAATATATAAAATGAAATTACTATTAATCGAGTTAATCTGCAGAAACAGTACCCTGCAAAAATAGAATAGATAAGATGTTTAGTATAATAAATACGAATTTTCTACTCATCATCCATAGCAGCTCAATTACAAAATTTAATTTAAATAGTTTTTTAATATACTGAGTTATTCTATTGAATTAGGTTATTAAACTGCATAAATATACTTTTTCTAAATTCTTTTAAATATTTTCAATATGACATTTTATTTATAGTATCTGAATTATTGATCTTCATAGAAAATCGTAAAATTTATATGTGATTTTTATTTGATATAATTAAAGAATAGAGAAATTACTCATTTACAGTTTTTTTAGAGGGTTCTCTAAGGTTTTTTGGAGGCGGTTTAAGATTAAGCAGAAATTGATTCTGACCATGATATCGTTATTTGCTATAACTACTATACTTATAACGGCATATGCAACAGATGCAGCTACTAATACTACAACGGACAATTCTAGTGTAGATACGGATAATCAAAGTATGGATGTATCTAATAAATATGTAACTGAGGATAAACAGGCTGAATCAGCCTGGTTACATAGTGAATTAAATGTTTCTGATGTTCAAGTGAGGATAAATGGAAACTTTGGAAATGGAATAGAATATGGTTATGGGAATACCAGTATAGAAGTAAATGAGGGTAGTGGATGGCAAACCTGGGATTATAAAGACTATGATTTAAAACAAAACACCAACAATACTCTGGGTATACTGACGGGTCCTAAACCAGTTAATATAACTAAAATAATAGATTATCAGGCAATTGTAGATGCTATAGGGCAGGAAGAGGCTAAATTTGATGATGTTCAAAAAATTACCTTAGATGGTATAGACGATGCCACGGTGATAGAGTACTATGGATATGGAGATTGCTGGACGGATTCTTGCTGGTTATACAATAAATTATCAGCCGCAGGTGTACAAGTCCGTATAATGGGTTATGAAGACGGTGGAAGAGATGATGGTTACCGACATACTTGGATTGAATTTAACATAGGTCATGGATGGGAAACCTGGAACTACACCAAATACGGCTCTAAA
>JAJFTX010000157.1 GCA_021372715.1 Methanobacterium sp.
CATTTAAACTGAAAGTAGCTATCAGCGCCCCTACACCGTAAAGTACCGAACCGATGATGAAAGTCTTTTTACGGCCGATGATATCCTGGATCTTTGCCCCAAAAAGCATTAAACAACCCATGGTGAGGGCGTAAATGGTTATGATGGTCTGTACAGTTCCTACTGTGGTGTTTAAATCCTGCACCAGGTTGATGATGGCTACGTTCATGAAAGTGGTGTCAAAAGTAGTTATGAAAGAGGCCACAGCCATGATGATCAGGGTAAGCCATGTGGCCTGAGAGTTCATTTCCATTATGATCAATCCATTTCAAGGATTTTTAATTAGGATTATAAATAATCATTAAAAATCTATTACTGCATATGTTGTTTTTATATTCAACTTATATTAATAATAAACAGGGGATAAAAATGATTTTTTTTATAAAGAGATAAATTTAAGATGTTTATCATCCATATACTAGCATGAACAGTTTAGAAGAGGTATAATAATATGAATTTGCCGCCGCTGTTGAGTAAAGATGAAGTTTTAAAAAAAGCATCTAAACTCAGGATCTGGAAGTTAATAGATGAACATCATCTGGTGGGTGTTTTTAAATTCAAAGATTTCAATGAAGCCCTTGAATTTACAGTTAAAGTGGGTGAAATTGCAGATAAGATGAACCACCATCCGGAAATTAATTTATCATGGGGCAGAGTGGAGATAATAATATTCACCCATGACCGGGATGGATTAACCGAATGGGACTTTCAGTTCGCTGAAGAAGTAAATAAAATTCATGAAAGATAGTTTAAATACTTTTAAAAAAAGGGGTGGTAGGGAGGTAAGAATATATCCAAATTTAATGTGAATTTTTTCTATGGAGGTAGAAAATATAACATAAACCCTTACTCCCTATCATTTATTATTTTGAAAATAATATATATCTTTTTACCAAAATTATGCATAAATTATGCCAAAATTAAAAATTAAGATAAATAACCAGTTTAAAATGACCCATAAAAGTTTAAATAAATCATATCTAGTTTTTTAATATCAATTAAGCCCTTAAAGAAAGAATATATCTAAGGATGAGTGTCTTCTGTTTTAAAAACTTATGTAGATAGTATAATCACTTAATAAATTCCTCTATCATTATTTTCAAATAAATTTGGTTTAAAAAATCGGCCAACATAATTCTATGCGGAAATCCTTGGTCCCATCCATAGTTGGTAAACTTCTTGTTTTTAATAAATCAATCAATTCTGAGGTCTCCATTGAATCTATATCGTTTCTTATTTTTTCTATTATATCTTTCCAGAGTTTTTCATCCCCATTTTGTAATTTATCCCAAATTTCCTGATATTCTTCCACATTCACTTAGAAAACCTCCAAATTATAAATAACTATTAATTATGTCCATATTTTTCTTATTCATGACTTAAATTACTTTTTAAAAATCCAAATCTATTTAGTAGTAGAAACTTATTCACCTGTTTAATAGCACTAAAGTTAATTGGTTATCAAACAGTAACATTTATTTACTTGTTAAAATATATCATGACCAGTAGGTCATTTAAACTGAACAAAAATAATTAAAGATATCAAAAACGATTAAAATTCGTTTAATTAAACCATAAATGCTTAATTTGTTTATTGGTGATTGATATGGTTGAATCCAATGCATTCCAATTTCAGCTGGAAATATTACAAAAAGAAAATGAAGTTCTGTTACAGGAAATTCATCACAGAGTTAAAAACAATTTACAGATCATTTCCAGTTTATTGGACCTGCAAGAAGATTATGTTACAGATGATCCCACTGCTGCACATTTATTAAAGGAAAGTCAAAATCGAGTTAGTTCTATGGCCCTTATATATGAGATGATCTATCAAAGTAACGATCTAACCAAGATTAACTTCTCAGATTATATAAAAACCTTGACCTCCAATCTATTCCATTCATATAATGCAAAACCCAATTTAATCACCATAATAAACGTGGAACATGTCCACTTAAATATTGAAACAGCTGTTCCCCTTGGTTTAATTATCAGCGAACTGATTTCAAACAGTTTGAAATATGCATTCCCAGAAGTTGGAGGAGAAATAAAAATTCAACTTACCAACAAAGACAACAAATACGAACTAATAGTCAGTGATGATGGGATCGGAATCCCGGAAGATCTGAATTCTAGCAACACAGAAATCACCTTAGGAATGAGACTAGTAAAATCTCTAGTAAATCAACTTGATGGCACAATAAAAATTGAAAGAAGCCAGGGAACTAAATTCATGATCCAATTCCATGAGTTACAATACAAAAATAGAATGGATATAAATTAAATTTAAGCTTATTTTATAATTTAGAATGTAATTTAAGGGGTATCATCTAAAAACCCTTCCTCAACTAATTTAACTTTAACTACCTCTAAATCCCAAATGATCATCTATTACTTCTAACGTAGTTTATAGTGCCTTAAATTATGATAAATTATTTATCTTTTGTTGAATAAAGGTATAATCATAAAAAACTCTTGTAGAAAGATTTTCTTAATTATTTTTATATCTGTAAGAGGAATATTGGTAAGCCCAATTTGATGAATCCTGATATCTCGAAGATTCCTTAAAGGAGCAAAAAATTTATGACTAATCCCAGATCCTCAGACACCGAAAGTAAGAAAGAAGCTTGGTATACACTAAGCAAAGATGATGCCTCCAAAAAATTAGGAGTCTCTCCAAAGGATGGGCTTAACTCTACCGAAGCAGCCAAACGCTTGAAAAGCTACGGACCAAACATTCTTGAAGAAGAAAAAGAAAAACCCGGCTGGAGAAAATGGTTAGAACAATATAAGGCCTATATGCAGATTGTTCTAGTCATCGCAGCAATTGTAAGCCTTTTCATCGCCGAATACAGGACTTTTTTACTACTACTCCTTTTAACAGTGTTCATCGCTAACCTCGGATATCGCCAGGAGGCAAAGGCTTCCCGAAGCGTGGCAGCACTCAACAAGATGATGAAAGTGGTTGCCAAAGTACGGCGAGATGGTCAAATAACCCAAATTGAAGCTGAAAATATCGTACCCGGAGATATAGTGATCTTAGATGCCGGAGATCGTGTACCTGCAGACGGCAGAGTGTTAATCGCATCAAATCTCCAAATCGAAGAAGCAGCCCTTACCGGCGAGAGCATGGCTGTTGATAAAAACAGTGACGTAAATATTGAACAGGATACACCCATCGGCGACCGAGTGAACATGGCTTTCATGAACACCAGCGTAACCAGGGGTCATGGGGAGATCCTCATCACCCAGACCGGTATGAGCTCAGAAGTGGGCCATATTGCCACCATGCTCAAGGAGCATAAGGCTGAAAAAACACCCCTCATGCAGCAAATCGACCGGGTCACCTTATTCATCATAGGGATGGCCGTACTAGCATTTCTAGCCATCGTCATAATCGGACTTTCCCAGGGAGGTTCCTTCAAGGATTTGTTCAACATCGGAATATCCCTGGCCATCGGTTCCATTCCCGATGCCCTACCAGCTGTGGTAACCACCATTCTGGCCATGGGAATGATGGCCATGGCAAAGAAGAATGCCATCATCAAAAACATGCCCGCAGTAGAAACTCTGGGATCCACCTCAGCAATCAACTCAGATAAGACCGGAACACTCACCATGAACCAGATGACCGTAAAAGTTATTTCAACAATCTTACACAGATATACAGTCTCTGGAGAGGGTTACAGCTTCGAGGGGAAGATACAGAGAATCGAAGGCATGCCAGAAGAAAACCTAGATTATATCTACTTTCCATGCGCCCTCTGTATTGATACTGATATCAAGGACGGAGAAGTCATAGGAGATCCCACCGAGGCCGCCTTATACGTTCTCGCTGAAAAAGGAGGGGTAAATGTCCGGGAGTTCCGAAAGAACAACCCGCGTATAGCCAGTATCCCATTTGATTCTGATTACAAATTCATGGCCACTTTCCACGCCATGAAAACAGACACTGGAAAACCGGTAATCCGGGCATATGTCAAGGGAGCTCCTGACGTGATCCTTGAAAGATCCATTTATGGTCTGATGAGCGATGCATCAGTACGGGATCTAAGTACTGATGATCGGCAGAAGATTGAAGACGAAAACGAGAGTATAGCTAGTGAAGGATTAAGGGTTCTGGCCCTGGCCCAGAAAGATATTAACCCAGAATCATTTGATCCCAAAGAGGATCTGATGCAGCATATGCATAATCTCATGATGACCGCACTTATTGGTGAAGTCGACCCTCCGCGTGCGGAAGCAAAAGAAGCAATTAAAAAAGCAAAAATCGCAGGTGTCCAAGTAAGGATGATCACCGGTGATCATGCCGTTACAGCTGAGGCAATAGGTAGAGAACTGGGAATTGATGGTAAAACAATTACTGGTGCTGAATTTGCAGCGCTTAGTGATGAAGAAGCCGAAAATGAGATCGACCAGATAGGAGTTCTGGCCCGGGTGGCACCAGAACATAAGGTAAGACTAGTTAAAACACTTAAGAAGAAAGGTAACATCGTAGCTATGACCGGTGATGGTGTAAACGACGCCCCATCCATTAAAACAGCCGATATTGGCATTGCAATGGGTATTACGGGTAGTGATGTTGCAAAAGGCGCTGCCAAGATGATACTAGTCGATGATAACTTCGCAACCATCGTGACCGCCATCGAGGAGGGAAGGAAGATCTATGATAATTTGCAGAAATTCCTCAGGATCCAGATTGCTAACATGTTCATGTTCATCCTGGCATTCCTCGGTGCTTCAATATTTTCCTTGATAGGCACAGCTCTTTACACCCCCGGTCAGGTTTTATGGGTTCATATGCTGGTGGTTGCACCCATCGGGATAATGTTCGGACTGGACATGGCATCACCAGGGATCATGAACCGCAAACCACGAAAACATGATGAAGGGATAATTTCTAAAGGTATGTATGTGAGGTTGTTCATCGTGGGAATATTCATGGCCACCACATCACTCCTGGTTTATCATATAGGGCACGTATCTTACGGTTCTCTTGAAGTTGGTCAGACCATGGGACTGGTATCCATATCCTTGATGAACATATTCCTAGCCCTGAACCTCCGATTCCCCAAGGACACTGCATTTCAAAGTGCAACATATTCCAATATCCGACTATTATATGCATACTTGTGGATTATACTGGGAACCATGCTCATAACCGAAACCAGATTATTCAATGAACTCTTCGGAACCGTCTCACTCGATGCATATCAATGGGGCATATGTCTCCTCCCCGGGATATTTCTACTGATAATTGGGGAGATGTTCAAAAGATACCTGCGCTACAAGGACAATAAAACCCTCATCACACCAGGCTGAGCTTATCCCAATGGCAGGTTTTCATATAATAATTAACCAGATAGGGGGTGAATTCAATGGGTAAATGGCTGATACTTAAAGCAGGATCCAGAAAACAATTAATAATTGAAATAGCAGCATATGAAGGACAAGAATGGAAATTACATCCAGAAAGCTTTAATTATACAGGCTGGGCCGGACATGATGGTGTTTACACTGTAATGATGTCCAAGGATTAAATTTCGAATTAATTAATGAACATTTAAAAGAGTTATACTACTAATACCGTGTAAAAACTTATTTTCAAAATTAACGGATTTAACACAATAGGATTAGGATATAAATGAAAGAACAGATTAAAAGGTTTTTTTAGGGTAAATAGGAGAATTTTACTATTAGAAAATAGTTTATATTTATAGTGATTGATAATGAAATGTCCTAAATGTGGGGCTGAAAACCCCAAAAGTGCTGAATATTGTCAGGAATGTGGGAGAGAGCTAAAAAATAATCCTAATATAATAAAAAATGCATCCATAGTTGCTGTGATAGTATTTATAAGTTGTGCTTTACTAGGCTGCATTACATCAATTCTATATTCCCTTTTAAATAACTCCGATATTATAAATGCAGGGATTATAGGCTTTGGATTTGGACTATTTATCGGTTTACCAGCTGCTATTGGGGCTTATCGTTATATTTATATGTATTGTGTTGCAAAAGAACAAATTATAGATAAAAAAGATAAAAAAGCTAATAAGACAGTTGCAATAATAATTTTAGTTGTTCTCATAATATTGGTTATTTTATTTCTTCTTTTTACATAATTGAACATTGGTTTTTTAACCAACATACTTAGTTTTTGAAGTTGATCTGGCCTAATATAACTCTTTTACTGATAAAGAGCTCTCTTTATTAGTTAATTAGTTAGTGACTTATTTCACTGTTTTTTTATTGATCTATGTCTTTTGTGATGTACTTATTTATAAAGGTATTTACAAACACTGTTTAAAAACAGATAATATAGGAGGTGAAAAAGATAAAAAACCAACTAATATTAATCAGCATCATTTTCATTTTTGGTTTCATCTTCTGTGGCGCGGTCTCCGCGACCCAGTATGCTGATCTAAAAGTTTCTAATTCGAATTGTGTAGTGTCCAGTGATGGACAGACCGCGGATTTTAGTTTAACTGTTACAAATAATGGTCCCAGCGCGGCTTCGAATGTGGTTTTGCAGGATCAGATGTTGGGTGTGAATGTACAATCCTCACAGTACAGCATCAACAACGGACCCTGGCAGGACTGGAACCAACACTACATCAACCTGGGAACCTTAAACAGTGGAACAAGTGTTTTAATACAGTTCCAGGCAGATGTAACCGGCACATCCCTAGCTAATAGGGCACAAGTAACCAGCACCACCACCGACCTCATCCGAACCAATAACGTCCAGATTTACAAAACACAAGCATCCTACACCATCACCGCCACAGCAGGAATCGGAGGAACCATCCAACCCAATGGAAACGTGAACGTCTACACCGGAAACTCACAAACCTTCACCATCACACCTAATCCGGGATGGCAGATTACTGATGTATTGGTGGACGGAATCTCACAGGGAGCTATCACTAACTACACCTTCAACACCATAACCACCAACCACACCATAAACGCCACCTTCAACCACATAACACACACCATCACAGCCACAGCAGGAACCGGCGGCAGTATAAACCCTAACGGTACAATAACCGTCAACGAACTAGACAACCAAACCTTCACCATCACACCCAACACCGGATACACAATAAACGACGTACTGGTAGATGGCGTTTCAGTAGGAGCAATCTCCACCTACACCTTCAACACCATAACCACCAACCACACCATAAACGCCACCTTCAAAACACTGGTAACCGGACCATATGCCTACATCACCAATCAACATAGTAATACAGTTTCAGTTATTGATACAACAATCAATTCAGTAACAGCCACCATAAACGTAGGATCAAATCCTATTGGTGTTGTTGTATCTCCAGATGGAAGTAGAGTATACATAGCAAACACGAATAGTTATACAGTTTCTGTAATAAACACAGCAACCAACACAGTAATAGCCACCATAAACGTGGGATCCATACCTGAAGGTATTGCGATATCCCCGGATGGAAGTAAAGTATACGTAGCAAACACTGGTAGTAATACTGTTTCAGTTATCAACACAGCAACCAACACCGTAACAACCACCATAAACGTAGGAAGTTATCCTACTGGAGTTGCAGTAACCCCGGATGGAAGTACAGCATACGTCACCAACAGTTCCGGTGATACAATTTCTGTAATAAACACAACAACCAACACCGTAACAACCACCATAAACGTAGGATCTTATCCTCTTGGAGTTGCAATAACCCCAAATGGAAGCACAGCATACGTAGCCAATGCATATAGTAATACAGTTTCAGTTATCAACACAACAACCAACACCGTAACAACCACCATAAACGTAGGAAATCAACCATTATGTGTTGCAATAACCCCCGATGGAAGTAAAGCATACGTATCGAACTCTGTTAGTAATTCTGTTTCAGTTATCAACACAGCAACCAACACCGTAACAGCAACCATAAACGTAGGAGGTTATCCTCTTGGAGTTGCAGTAACCCCTGATGGAAATAATGTATACGTAACAAACCAAGCAAGTAATAGTGTTTCAGTTATCAACACAGCAACTAACACAGCAACAGCAACTATAACAGCCGGAATAGGACAATGGCCTACATCACTCGGTAATTTTATAGGATAAATTAATCCACTGAAACAAAAGAGAGCTGAAATAAAAAAAATAAAATAATTCAATTGAAAGTTGGTTTTTAAAACCAACTAACCATTTTTTTAAATTGATCATGTTTTAAATCTAATATTTGGTTTTAAGAGTGTAATTTAATTATTTTTATTTTATATCCATTATATTGAACCGATCTATACAGATATCTTTAATTTTCAATTATATCAAAATATATATTTTTTGAAAATAATATGGATTGATTTTTGGAAATTTAATTAAAATAAGAAAAGGAGAAGAAAAGATAAAAAGAAAAATAAATTTATTCTCATTTTTGGTTTATTTTTTGGTCCATCCAGGTATTTCTTGGTCCTTAAATTTTTCAATACAGGTAAGTCCGCCTATTCCCCAATGGGATTGTGGAACCTCATGTATTAAAATTTCCACAGCATCTGCAGGAATTTCCAATTCAGTAAAAACTCTAGTTATATTTTTAATTAAATAATTGATTTTTTCTTGTTCAAAACCTTTCCACACATTGACATGAACTAATGGCATTTCAAATCACATCCCTATGAATAAAACAATATTATTTATTCACATTGAATATAGTAAAAATTTTCCAAATTCTTACTAGATATATTCCATGAAAGTTTGGGAATAGTATAGTTAAGTTCTGGATGTTTATAGAATAAGCGTTTTAATAGGTTATTGATTAAATTAAGCTGCTATATTCGCTTTTAATAAAAAGAAAAAAGAAGAAATTGGTATATTTATTATAAATTAAGGGTTTTAGTTTATCCTACTCCTAATACCTTTCCAGTTTTAGCATCCACCTGAATATAACCAACAACTGTTCCCTTAGGAGATTGAGATTCACTGTTAGCCACTACCATAGGAACATTATAAACATCTCCACTTAATGAAGGAGTGCCTGCTTCAAAGTTTTTATATTTAGAATTAGAGGCTAAATATTGGGATGCTATAGATTGGGCTTCAGATGCGGATATGATCTTATTTGAATCTCCTGAACTACTTGATGAACTCGAATCACTGGAACTCTGACTTACATTATTTGAACTATTGTTTACAGTTAATGCAGGTTTAGCTGTTGTTGTATAAAGAATATAACCACCTAAAACTACAATAACTAAAATTAAAGCAACCAACATCAGGTTCTTATTATTTCTACCTTGGTCAATGTTTTCTGTTTTAACCAATTCATTCCCACATTCTTCACAAAAACTCGCGTTCTCAGAATTTTCAGTGCCACAATTTTTACATTTCAAATAACCCCCCCATTCATCAATTAATAGGAAATAAATCATTAATAAATAGATATTATTCCCATTGAAAACTGTTAGTCAATCATAATATAAATGTTTGACTATACATACGAAATAGAAAAAGTTAAAATATCAATTTTTTTTGAAAATGGCTATTTTATAAAATACTAATATTCATCAAAATAATCGGATAATAAATAGACTTAAAAGACATTAACAACAGGTTTTATGATACTGATATCTGAATGTGCTCATCTTCATAAGAAATCGGAAATTAATCCTTATAGTTGATAATAAAAATAATAAATATTTTAATCAACTAATCATCCTTCATTAGATCATTTAATTTGATCTGTTTCCTTAACTTCTCATTATACGCCCAGTTAAACAGCTTCCAAGCCTCTTCCACTATTTCCATCTGATGTTTATATTTGAGTTCTAATGTGATCTTATGTATTCTGGGCCTGTATTTGCTCTTTTCTATCATTTTCCCAGTAAACCGGGTTATTGAGCTGGGTTTTGATTTTATATGAAATTACAATTAATCATCCTAGATTAATCTGTTTTGTAAGATCATCATCAGTACTTCGATGGCAAATACCCAGGCACAAATGAAGTATAAACCAACTATCACTGTTTTATAATTCGTTTTTTTATGTCCACATGCTAAACACTGCGTTTCCATTCTTCAAACCTCCTTTTCATATTTATACCAATTTAAAAGCTTTTTAGTAGGGATTATTAACAAATCACTGCTTCTAGTCTTCTTAAGACCTGATTTTTTTAGTGGTTCCATCCGGGTCATAGTTCATCCCTCCGGGAAAAAATTTATGTTCAACTACTCTAGTGAGGGTTACCCAAGAGCGTTTGAGAAGTAATTAAATTTTTATTTTATATAAAAAGTAATACTTTAATAATTTATAGTAAATTTTAAATACTATAATATTAAATTCATAAAATAGTATTACTAAATTTATAAAAAGTAGGATGTGAATTAAATGAAGAATAAATATCTCTATAATACACTGCTAATAATTATATTTATCTTATTTTTAAATATAAGCAGCGTATCAGCAACAAATACAACATTTAGTTTAGAAGACGTGACAAATGCTTCTAGTTCAGTTCAAACATACGTAGAAACCAACCATCAACTACCAAATAATGTAACAATATCTGGAACAACATTAAATATGCCTCAATTCCTTAAACTAGAAACCACAACAATATATAACATTAATAATAATATAACTACCGAAATTACTCTTGATAACTATAATATAGCAAATAGTCCATCAGAAACAATAACCATTACAGGAAACTTGACTAAAGCTAATTATCTTACTCTGAACAATAATATAATATCATTCATGAACTCCTATGGACGTGCACCTAATTACCAAACAATTAGCTATGGAAATATGAGATATGAAAATTTAGTTTATACTTTTGCTGAGATATTAAACTCTTATCGTGTTGCTAAGGTTCTTCCTGACTTCATCGTAGTTAGACCTTGGACAATGGTTACAAATAACATTACCATGTTCATAAATATGGGTCAAATTAAAACTGCTGCAGATACTGTTCAAATCTACATTGAAACCAATCATCAACTTCCCCAACATGTGACTATTGCTGGTTCTACAGTAAATATGCCTCAATTTCTCAAACTCGAAACTACTTGTATATTATACGGTAATAGTAATTTATATCAATCAATTCCTCTAGAAAATTATGGAACAGCCCCCAATCCTTCAGAAACCATTACAGGAGGAAATTTAGAAAAAAATGATTATTTAAATGCTGCAGCGGATATCATAACTTTCATGGATACCAATGGAAGAGCTCCGAATTGTAAAACAATCACAAAAGGGAAAATACGCTATGAATCATTAGTTTATATTTACGCTATATTATTGAATTCAGCTGGTAAAAATCTTATTTTACCAAATTATATTACATTAATACCATGGACAACAGTTTCAAATAGTAATAGCGTGTTTTTAACAATGGATCAAATAAATACAGCGGCAACGACCGTTAAATCATCTATTGAAACAAATCATTCCATTCCAGGTTATGTAATAATAGATGGAAGGCAAATAACCATGCCCCAATTCTTAAAACTCGAAATTACTTCAATAAAAAATATTTATGCGGGTTTATATCAGTCCATAATACTAAAAAATTATAACCCTGCCCTTAATCCTACAGAAACCATAAACAGTGGGAAAATTAATTATGAGAATTATTTGAACATAGCAGAAAATATCAGATCATATATGAATACATATGAACGCGCACCAGACTATCAATCATGTAACTTAGGAAATATGCGCTTTGAATCATTAGTATACATGTATGCCCAACTACTTAACTATTACAACGTAAATAATACTCTGCCCACTAATATTTTAGTTAATCCTTGGTCCGTTGTTATTAATCCAAACACTGTTACTTTCAACAAAGGTCAAATCATAGATGGTGCAGAAACAGTTGTATCTTACATAGAGACCAATCACTCCCTCCCAAATAATATAAACATCTCTGGAACTACAGTTAGCATACCTCAATTCCTAAAACTTGCATTGACAACCCTATCCAACATAAATGGTAATTCATATGGACAACTAATATTAGGAAATTATTCAGTACCATTAAGTACTTCAGAAACAGTTACTGGCGGAAGTTTTAATCAGACTGATTATCTAAATCTTGCTAAAGATGTTGAAAACTTTATGATTACTACTGGAAGAGCACCCAACTATCAAACATCGAATCTAGGCAATATAAGATATCAATCATTAGTATATATGTTCAGTCAAATATTATGTTCCTACAAAGCAAATAACTCTATTTTACCAGAAATCATAACAATAAGACCATGGTCGATTATATCGAGCGGAACCACCAAATTTATAACCATAGAACAGATTGAAACCGCATCATCAAATATAAAAAATTATGTAGAAACAAATCACTCTCTCCCCTCTAGCGTGAATATAGCTGATACTTCTGTAAGTATGCCTAAATTCCTGAAGATAGTAGCTACTGCGGTATCCAATGTAAAAGGGAAATTAAATAGCACAATCATATTACAAAATTATAATTCCGCCCCATCTCCTTCAGAAACTATAACCGGAGGAACGATTAGTATTGATGATTATTTAATCCTCTCTAATAGTATTATATCCTTCATGGATAATAATGGAAGAGCTCCCAACTATCAAACGACTATTATGGGAAATATTCGATTTGAATCATTGGTCTTTATGTTTTCACAAATAATGGATTATTATAGCATAGAAGAAAGATTACCATCAAATATTACAGTTAACAAATGGTCAGTAGTCTCTAATATTAATAACCCCTTCTTCACTCTGGATCAAATAAAAAGTGCAGCAGCTACTGTTCAATCTTATATAGAAATAAATCATACTATTCCAAATTATGTGAACATTTCAGGAATCACAGTAACAATGCCACAATTCTTACAATTAGCAGCATCTGCTGTAATAAATATTGATGAAACTTCATTGACTTCTTACGTCTTAGGTACCTATAATTCACCCCCAAATCCCTCAGAAAACATTATCAATAAAACTTTCAGTAAAGAAGATTATATAAGTCTCGCCAATGAAGTAATCACATTCATGTATACAAATGGAAGAGCACCTAACTACAAAGCGAGTTCCCACGGTAATATACAATATCAAACCCTAATTTATATTTTCAGCCAAATATTAAACTCCAATAATGCAACAAATACATTACCCCAATCTATCACAATAACCCCATGGAATACTGTATCTAATTCAAACACAATATTTTTCACGATAAATCAGATCAAAACTGCAGCAGAAACCGTCAAAAATTATGTAGATAATTATCATCAATTGCCTAATAATATAACTATTTCTGGACATCAAATAACTATGCCTCAGTTTTTAAAGCTTTCTGCTCAGTCACTCATAAATATTGGTAATTATTTAAATACTTCTGTAATTTTAGAAACCGTGGGAGCTCCAAACAACCCCTATGAAAACATAACGTGTGGAGTTATACTCAATAGCGAATTTATGGATATGGCAAATGAAATAATATCATACATAAACACCAATGGAAATGCTCCAAAAAATATATCAGACACAAGTTTAGGAGGAGCTATACGATATGAATCATTGATATATATGTTTTCAAAGGTTCTTATTTTATATAAACCTTCTGAACACTCCCCAGATAACATATCGATAATTCCATGGCTAGCACTGACAAATCCTGATAGGACTTTCAATTTCAGAACTCAGGAAGTATTTAATAGCATACAATCAGCTTTAGACGATGCAGATACTATTAGTGGAGACACCATCTGGCTGGGAAATCCTAACTATTCAGAAAGCGTTGTCATCAATAAAAAGGTAACCATAAGACCCCTTCCAGATATTGAAGTAAATATCTATGCTACAGGTTTCCAACCAGCATTTACAATCAACAATGGTGGAAATGGTACAACCATACAAAACCTGATAATAAAGGGTTCCGCAGATTCAGGTATTTACATTAACAATTCCAACGACAATCTTATCCTAGGAAATAGAATAACAGAGTCAAACTACGGAATAAGTTTGTATAATTCCACAGATAATGTGATTTCTGGAAATGAAATATCAGATACATTATCATATGGTATCCTAGTAAATAATGGTTCAAACAATGAAATCTCCAGCAATTCCATAACAGGAACAGGAACAGGAATTATAATTCAAAATTCGAGCGATAATGGCGTTTATAGTAATATTATTAATAAAAATCGCCTCATAGGAATACATCTGAAAAATTCACCTACTGAGATTCATTATAATATAATTGTTGAAAACCGCAAATACGGACTTTATAATGAAGGAAACAGCATAGTAGATGCCACAAATAATTGGTGGGGTTCTAATAACCTCATCATATCTTCAAACATTCCCAGTGACATTTATTCAGTTGAAGGGACAGTGAATTATAATCCATGGTTAATTCTCAATACAACAATAACCCCCACAAATACTACTTTAACAGTAACAGCAGACGTAACTCACAATAACGCAGGTAATAACACTTCTCCACAAGGACACATTCCAGATAATACTCCAATAAATTTCACCACAAACTTAGGTAACATAACCAGCCCCGCTTACACCA
>JAJFTX010000172.1 GCA_021372715.1 Methanobacterium sp.
TATTGTTTTATGTGGTGAAGCTGGTCAGGGTATACAAACTGTTGAATCAATTCTGGTTCAGGCTATAAATATGGGGGGATATCATGTATTTTCATCAAAGGAATATATGTCCCGGGTTAGGGGGGGTGAAAACTCCACTGAAATACGTATATCCTCAAAAAGAGTCAATGCCTATGTTGATCGAATTGATATTCTACTGGCCATTAGTAAAGGAGCAATAGAACATTTAAAACATAGAATAACTCCAGATACTCTTATTTTAGGTGATGATCAACAACTAAGGTCATTTAATGAGGATAATATAGTGAAGATTCCTTTTTTAAAGACTGCCCAGGAACTTGGAGGGCCTATTTTCGCCAATGTCATTGCTGCCGGAGCATTGGCAAAGATACTAAACATCCCATTTGAGATATTTGAACGAATAATAAATGAGATGTTCGCCCGCAAAGGAGATGTTATTGTTGAAAAAGATATAAAGGCAGGAAGAAAAGGTTACCAGTTAGGAGAAGATTTAATTAACACATTAAATATTAAAGTTCAACTGGATCAAAACCCAGATATAAAAAATGAGCTGCTTATAAACGGAACAGAAGCTGTAGGGCTGGGATGTCTTGCTGGGAATTGTAAATTCATGTCCTCATATCCCATGACTCCTTCAACTCCGCTGCAGATATTCATGGCTGAAAAAAGTAAAGATTTTGATATAATTTTTGAACAGGCAGAAGATGAAATAGCAGCCATAAATATGTCTCTAGGTGCTTCCTATGCTGGGGCCCGGGCTATGGTGGCTACTTCTGGAAGTGGATTTGCACTTATGGAAGAAGCGATTGGTCTGTCGGGGATGATTGAAACTCCTGTAGTGGTTTATGTTAGTCAAAGGCCAGGACCAGCGGTGGGACTTCCCACTAGAACTGCACAGGAAGATTTGAATTTAACCCTATATTCAGGGCCTGGTGAATTCGCCAGGATCATATTCGCACCTGGCAACTTTACAGATGCCTTTGAACTAGCCTATAGGGCATTTGAACTGGCGGATAAATATCAGATCCCGGTTTTCATCCTTTCTGATCAATATTTTGCAGAGTGCTATTATAATATACTAGATTTAAATTTAACAGATAAGAAAACAGCCGAACACATAATAAGAACTGGTGAGGATTACCGAAGATACAAACTAACTTCTGATGGCCTATCACCAAGGGGTATACCTGGTCATGGGGATGGGCTGGTGGTTGTTGATTCAGATGAACATGATGAAGAAGGCCATATAACCGAAAAAATGGAAATAAGGGCAAAAATGGTAGATAAACGTTACAATCAAAGAATGGATTTGATAAAGGAGGAGACTATTCCACCGGATCTTTTAGGTGCTGATGATTATGAAGTTCTTATAATTGGATGGGGTTCAACTTATGGAACTATATTAGGGGCCATGGAGAAACTACCGGATAATATTTCTTTTCTATATTTCAAACAGGTTTACCCACTTCATCAGGAAACACTAAATTATTTAGAAAAAGCAGAAAAAACTATTATATTTGAAAATAATGCCTCAGCACAGTTTTCAAATCTTCTAAGGATGGAAACTGGATTTGAAATAGATCGAGAAGTTTTGAAATATGATGGTATGCCTTTTTCAGTTGAAGAAATCATAGAAAATCTGGGGGGATTATAAATGGATGCAGAAGATTATAATATGCCAGATGCAGACATTGCATGGTGTCCAGGATGTGGAAATTTTTCAATTCTCAAAACAATAAAGGATACTCTGGCAGAACTGGAAATAAAACCGAAAAATCTGGTGATGGTCAGTGGTATTGGACAGGCTGGTAAACTTCCCCATTATCTAAAGTGTAATTTTTTCAACGGCCTACATGGCAGATCCTTACCACCGGCAGTTGCTATTAAAGCAGTTAATCCAGAGCTTACTGTGATAGATATCAGTGGGGATGGCTGTATGTACGGGGAGGGTGGTAATCATTTCATCCATAATATCCGCAGAAACCCCAACATAACCAACATAGTACATAACAACATGGTATATGGGTTAACCAAGGGACAAGCATCTCCCACCAGTAGAAACAAATTCAAAACCAACCTACAAGTTGATGGGGTGTTTTTAGAACCATTCAATCCATTGTCTCTTGCTTTAGCACTTAAAGCAACATTTGTAGCCCGAGCTTTCAGTGGGGATATTGAAAAAACAAAGGAAATCTTAAAAAAAGCCATTAAACATAAAGGATACGCATTAGTAGATATATTCCAACCCTGCGTTACTTTCAATAAAGTAAACACATTTGAATGGTTTAAAAATAACACTTACTACCTGGAAGACTCATATGAACCATATAATATAAATAAGGCCTTTAAAAGATCCATGGAAACCGATAAGTACCCTTTGGGAATATTCTATATTGATCCGAATAGAAAAACCTTCGAAGAAAATTTAACAGTATATTCCCAGGATAAATCTCCCCTATATAAACGTGAAGTTGATCTGGATAAACTAAAAACCTTAATTGATTCAAAAAGAAGTATTTAGAGCTTCTCCATATAAGTAAATAAATAATATTTATGAACTTATTTTTTAATTATTTATGGAGGGATTATGAATTCTATGCAAGCATCGGAAGGTCTAGAAATAACTCATAAAGACGTTATTGAAATGTTGGATTTATTCACTCGGGTACCACCACTACTCTTAAAAATTGTCATCAAGAGAAATTCTAATTTGGTAGGGTCTTTCCAGGATAGAATAGAAGATTATAAAAACACATTATCCCCTGAAGACATACAAAAAATAAAGATAATAACCAATATGCCGATAGAAGAACTTCAGGAAATATTGAATGATGCTTACCAGGAAACCCAGCAGGTACAACTTAAAATACTCTCCGATCCTAAGGCACAACCCTTCATCACTCAGAATATGCATGAACTAGAGAAGATCATCTTTTCCTAGTTCTACCCTAATGTTAATTTATACTATCATTAATAGATATTAACTAAGTGATGGATAATTTAATATAATCATTGATTTTACCATAATCAGGTTTCAATATAGAGGAATGAAAATTGACACAGTTAGAACAGGCTCAAAAAGGCCATATAACACCAGAAATGGAAAAAATATCTAAGGATGAGAACATAGAAATCAATAAACTCAAAAGAAGAGTTTCAAAGGGATATGTAGTCATTCCAAAGAATATTAATGGTAATAGTACAGCTTTAGGAATTGGAAAAGGATTAAAAACTAAGATAAATGCAAATGTCGGTTCTTCATCTGAACTGGAAGATGTATCTTGGGAGGTGGAAAAGGCCAAAGTAGCAGTTAAATATGGATCAGATACCATAATGGATCTTTCCACCGGTCCGCACTATAAAGAAGTAAGAAATTCTATAATGCAAGAGATAACCGTACCTATAGGCACCGTACCTATATATGAGGCAGCGGTAAGAGCATCACATTCTAAAGGTGCTATAATTAATATGGATGAAGATGACATGTTCCAAGCCATAATCAATCAGGCCAAGCAAGGTGTTGATTTCATCACAGTTCACTGTGGGATAACCAAAGAGACAGTGGAGAACGTTAAAAGATCAGAAAGAATAATGGGCATAGTCAGTCGAGGAGGAGCATTCACAGCAGCCTGGATACTTCAAAATAAGGAGGAAAATCCCTTATATAAAAATTATGATTATTTACTGGAGATAGCTCATGAATATGATGTAACCCTTAGCTTAGGTGATGGTTTACGTCCAGGATGCACTCATGATGCCTCTGACATCCCTCAAATAAGTGAACTGATAACCCTGGGTAAACTGACTGAAAGAGCCAGGGAAAAAGGAGTACAAGTCATGGTGGAAGGACCAGGGCATGTTCCTTTAAACCAGATAGAATCTAACATAAATATACAAAAAAGAGTTTGTAAAGGAGCGCCATTTTATGTTCTAGGACCATTAGTTACGGATATGGCGCCAGGATATGATCATATAACCTCTGCTATA
>JAJFTX010000181.1 GCA_021372715.1 Methanobacterium sp.
CTTACGTTGATAATAAGTGCTAAGCTTATTAGTAGTAACACTACCGTAATCGATTTTCGCTTAATAAATACCACCTCCATGTCTATTAGATTCAAAAAGGTTCATTTTCAGAATCTTTTTGGGTAAACAACGATCAGTTAATTATTACTTATAAAAGTTTTGGTTTTAAATGAAAAAAAAAGAAGTTTTAACGCTCTTTTTTCGATTTAAAGCTCCGAATAAAGGGATTGAAATGCTTTCTATAGAAGATGTTATGTTGGTTCTTTTTTAAACTAATTATCCCTTATTTGAGCTCCTTTTCTCAATTATTGATGAGTGGATAATCTTTGACTGTGTCTCTTTATCCTTCAAATTAGATGCTTCCTAAACTAAAAGGATTTGTATAAATTTTTATATTCAAATACCTCTGAAATTAAATTTAAATAGTATTTCATGTTTATAAGTGAATTTCATTCGGTTATATCCTAGGATAAGAATACGAAAGTTTACTAGATATCCAATCCATTTAAATGAAATCTATACATTAATATGAGATTTAAAGTGTGACATCGTGAATTGGATTTAAAAAATGTAATTTTAATGCCTGAAATAATGAAAAGTTAGAATTGGATTATTAATTATGGCTCATTGGTTCATGTTTCTAAACAAATCCTAGATCTTGGTGAATTAAAAATAAAAATGATTATTAAGACTCTATATTTAAAAATGACATGATAAAACAGAATTATGAACCTAATAATCTAAGTTCATTAGGTAGAATTACACACAATGATTCGATGACTTATACCATCTAAATACTAAATCTTTCAATAAATTCATCGATATTTTGCGATTCTATTAGATCTAAATTAGCTTTTACTTTCTCAATTGGCCAATCCCACCATTTTATTTTTTTTAATGACTCTATTTGATTTTGAGAAAATCGATGTTTGATATGTTTTGCTGGATTTCCTGCTACAATCTCATAATCATCAACATTTTTGGTTACAACCGAATTTGCCCCAATGACTGCACCATCCCCTATTTTTACTCCAGGCAAAATAAGAGCATTGTAACCGATCCAAACATCATTTCCAATTATTATATCACCTTTACCTATGGGATGTCCTGGATTTTCTTTTATACCACTGATAAGTTTTCCAAATGGATAGGTACTAATCCAGTCAATCCGATGATTTCCATCTACTATAATTGTGACATTATAGGAAAATGAACAAAATTTTCCAATTTTTACTTTATATTTATCAGTCCACATACGTATTGTGGGATCTCCGTAAGTAAATTCACCAATTATAATGTTTTTTTCTTTATTCTTTTGTTTCTGGTATTTTTTTAATATTTCAGATAAATTCATTTTTTATCCCTATTCTTCCCTATTAATAATAATATTTCCATATTAATTAATATAAATACTAATCATCTACTATGAAATTTCTGGTTAATTAATTATAAAACTAGGTCTTCAAATTATAAATAAGTAATTCTGATTCTAATATTTAAACCTATTTATTATACCCTCTTGTCTTTTTGTGGCTTCATATTTTTATTTTCAAAGTTAACGCTAGTTTTAGAAGTTAATTCCGTTGTTACAGGTGAATTGGAAGATTTAATTTATATTATTAGTTTTTTCTTTTAAACTTATACAGTGTCTTTATTTATGATATAAAAAACAGATGAAATTAAATTGTAATTTTATAGGAAAATCTTAAATGTATCGGTTAGAAATCTACTAAAGAATACAAAAGAAATTCAGCCAAAATGTGCTTAAAATGTACAAAAACTATTAAAATCTACTAAATCCGATTATTTTAAAGATTTCATTCCATAACTATTCTTCTGAGTGTAATAAAATGAATGATACAAAAATTGCTAAAGGCAGCCTTTTAATACTTATAGGATCCGTCATATTCAGGATAGGCGGCTTCATATACCGTTTCAGTATGGCTTATCTATTAGGGCCAGCTGGATATGGTATTTTTTCTTTAACTATTCCATTAATTGGTGTTATGCAATTATCAGCCGCAGGAGGCATACCTTTAGCCGTGGCTAAGTATATATCCCAATATGATGCTGTTAACAAGCCAGATATGATCATTCAGATAATTAAAACTTCTAGTAAATTAGTTTTAACACTGGGGATTATTTTAAGTATCGTCATCTATATATTAGCCGAACCTTTAGCCATGACATTATTCCATAATCCAGTAGCCATATTCCCTTTTAAATGTGTTGCATTGATAACTCCCTTCAGCGTGGTTTTCGGAGAATTCGCAGGTATATTTCTGGGATTTTACAAGATGAATTTCATAAATGTAACTAAAGCCTTTGAACAGAGTTTTACCATTATTTTCGCTGTTATTTTGGTATCAGCTAATTTCTATGTTGCTGGAGCTATTATTGGTACTGCTATTGGATATATGGTTACTGGTTTAGCTGCGTTTATTATTTTCAGGAAATATATATGGGGAAATTTAAAAGAGCGCCGTGAAAAAAGTCGTGCTTCAAATTCTGAAAGTTTTATGGAAAAATTCACCTTTCGAAAAGAATTAAGTTTGGTTAAGATGTTATTTTTCTTTTCTATACCTGTTTATTTAACCAGTTTAGCTGAGTTGTTCATTTACGATATAGGGACCTGGGTTATTGGCGTATATCTTCCCAGTGAGTATGTGGGTTATTATGGTATTGGAAGTCCCATTGCCAGGATCCCCCTTATGATAAGCATGTCTGTAGCTACCGCAGTTCTTCCAGCTACTTCAGCAGCTCTAAGCACCAACAATCGTGATCTAATGGGAACATATGTTAATCAAGCTTTCCGCTATGTAACAATAATGGTCCTCCCTACATCTTTGGGAATAGCTGTATTGGCCAATCCGATGATTAGCTTACTTTTCCCTGGTTATGAAATGGGAACAGGAGCATTACAAATTTTATCTGTGGGTATGCTTTTCTTCACACTTTACACTGTTTCTGCAAGTGTATCTCAGGGTATAGGTAAGCCCATAATCCCTATGATTTCATTAGGTTTAGGTGTAGCTATAGAGTTGGGTTTAAGTATACTTTTAGTACCTACTTACGGGATTAATGGAGCTGCTCTTGCAACTACCGTTGCGACTTTTGTTATAATGGTAACCGTTGCCTGGAGAACACTTAAACAATCAAAAACAACTCTTGAATTTGGTAATCTTGGAAAAATAGTTATTGCATCTGTTCTTATGGCATTAATTCTAATATTTATACCTACTACTTATGCTTATACATCTTATTATGCTAATATTCCTTTTGCCCAGATATTAGCACTTTTATATATATTAATCCTAGTCTTCATTAGTGCTTTTATTTATATCACTATTTTAACTATGATTGGTGGTGTGAAAAAAACCGATGTGGATGCGTTTTTAAAACTAGGCCATAGATTGGGGCCATTATCTTCCTTGTTCAATAAATTAGGTTCTTTTCTTATGAAATATGCTACATGATTGAGATCTATAGAATGGCATAAAATGAATAAAAATAGGTATAATAATAGAATTTAGATTTATTATTTTGGAAGATTCTTCTACTATCTTCTTCATTCCACCACTTTTAGATAAAATGCTGATCTGTGAAATTGGTATTGATGATTTTAGGTAAAATTCTAATTTTTCTATGTAGAAGAACATTTATTACTAATAAATATAGTTTATAATTAAAACATAATATTAAAAAAATGCTTCTTGGGACTTTTCATGGATGAGACTATAATCAATAAATTTGCAGATGCCGATGTCTTGATAGATGATGTGGCCTATCAGAAGATTAATGAACAGCAAGATTCAATTAAATTTACCGAATCACTCATTAACCACTTAGGCATACACCAAGAAGGAATGTTGATATTAACTGGAGAAATGGTGGATAACTATCTTGAAAACAATCAACATCCATTAAAATCAGATATTTCATCATCCCAAACCGAAACATCTTCCTCCATTATTGAAAAAACACCTCCCAAGGTGGATGAATATAAACCACTTGCTCAAAATCAATTGATTAAAGATAGTCCTTTTAATTTTCAGGTACTTAAAGATGCCAGCAGGAAATCCTATACTAATGGAGAGATCAAAGACTTTTCAGCTTATTTTAGCAGCAGATATCATAAACTAAAGGAGATGCTGCAACGAAAAAAAGATTTAAAGTCCCCACAACCAATACAAGAGCTTGAAAATGTGCAGGACACGGTGAACCTGATTGGTATGGTTAATAATATCAGAAACACTAAAAATAACCATAAACTGATTGAAGTGGAAGATGAAACTGGAACAGCAAGCGTACTCATTCATAATGAAAATCATTCCCTTTTCGAAGATGCTGAAAGGGTGGTTAAAGATGAGGTGTTAGGTGTGTTAGGAACCAGGAAAGGAAGCTTAGTACTGGCTTCAGAGCTCATTAACCCCGGAACACCAAGAATTGATGAAAAACCCATGGATTTCTCTGTGGTTTTTTTATCAGACACCCATATAGGTAGCTCAACTTTTCTAGAAGATGCCTTTGCTAATTTCATTAAATGGATGAACGGAGAATATGGAGATGCAGAACAGCAGAAGATAGCAAATAATGTGCGCTATCTGGTAGTGGCTGGAGATATAGTTGATGGTATTGGAGTATATCCCCACCAAGATAAAGAACTGACAATTAAAGATATTTATAAACAATATGAAGAAGCAGCAAGGCTTTTTGGACAAATAGAAGATGTCCAAATTATAATAACACCAGGAAATCACGATGCAGGTCGTTTAGCCGAACCACAACCAGCGATAAATGAAGAATACGCTGCTGATTTGTATAAACTAAAAAATGTAGAATTCGTAAGCAACCCTTCCCTGGTAAGCCTGGATGGGTTGAACGTGTTGATATACCATGGTCGTAGTTTTGATGACTTTGCCATGACTGTGAAAGGGATGAGCCATCAACAAACAGATTTAATAATGAAGGAATTACTGGAAAAACGGCATTTAGCACCTATTTACGGAGAAAGAACACCGTTAGCCAGTGAAGTAGAGGACCATATGGTCATTGAAGAAGTACCACATGTATTTCACACCGGACATGTGCATATAAATTCATATAAAAAATATAAAGGAATTCATTTAATAAACAGTGGAACTTTTCAATCGCAAACTGAGTTCCAGAAAATATACAACATTGTCCCTACCTGTGCCCAAGTACCAATATTAAACCAAGGAACCATGAAAATACTGAAATTCACTTAATAACAATACAGATGATAACCTTGAACTATTAGATCATGAATTTATCAGCACTTTTATTTCTTTAATATTAGACTTTAGTTTATTTTTTAAGTTAGATAAGACTAATAGGGGGAATTAAATTCAACATAGAAGAATTCAAAAAAAACATGGTCAATATAGCCCATGAAATATATAGAAATGGTCTAACTCCTGGCCTATCAGGTAATATCAGTTTAAAAATACCAGATATAAATGAAAAAAAGAAAAAATCTCCCCATGAACATAGAACAGTTATCCTAATATCACCTAGTGGAGTTTCTCTTAAAGATATTAATTTAAAAAATATAATAGTAACAGATACAAATGGAAATCAGTTGGATGGTGAAGGTGAACCCTCATCCGAGCTTTACATGCACTTGGGAATATACAAAACCAGAGAGGATGTACAGGGTATTGTGCACACTCATTCTCCATATGCTACTGGATTTTCATTTACAGATAAAAAAATACCACTACTTGAAGGGTTTGGGAAGATCAAAGAACCCTACATTAATATCATAGACTACGCACCTCCAGGATCGGATGAATTAGTTGAATTAGCCACACAAGGTGTAAAAAAAGATGATATTCTAATCCTAAAGGATCATGGTTTGCTGGCAGTAGCTTCAAATATAGAAAACGCGGCTAATCTAGCTTTTTTCGCAGAGAATTGTGCAAAAACAGGTTTCGTTTCTCTTATTTTAAATAAAATAATTTAATATTAAATAAAAGAATAATTAATCTTCACGAACCGATTCTAACTCACTTAAAACATTCCATATAAGAGTTCGTGCATGAATAGGTATGTTAGGATCGTTACTAATCTCATCTAGAATTGATATAACTGTACTGGCCTTTATAGTTGGCTCTTCTTCTTCATTAGCTAAAATATCCTTTGATTTTTCTGCAGCTCTTCTAATATTTCGTGGAACACTAGTATCTTCCATTATGTGCTGTAATATTTGATTACAACGATCAAATGCCTCTTCATTCATTATATAACCTCCAATGTAAAACTATGGTTGATAAATTCATTAAAAATTATTAATCCCTTACTTAACATTAAACCAGGGTGAATAAATAACTATTCAAAAACCAGTTTAAAAATTAAATCAATATAGTATAAATAAATTTTCATATTTTTTTATAATTAAATCAGGGAAAAAGAAGATTAAATAATACCATACACATAAAAAATGCATACATAGTATTGATTAATATTAAAGTTATTAAGAAACTGCCATAGCCACCGTAACCTTATTAAAGGCTTTTTTTCTGTAAATTAGTTTTGAATTTCCCCCAGCCACCAGCAGAGAAACAGGCTCACATATACCCGGTACACCAAACTTTCTCCTAACAAAAGAAGATTCTGATATATGAGGATGTTCAAATTTCTTTAAATCATCCAAGGAAACGAATTTCAAAGGCAACGATAAAACTTTCGCCGCTTCCAAAATACCTGTCTCATCTCTTTTTATATCAGCAGTTGCCATACAATCAATTCTTTCAGGAGGAATCCCCAGATGATGGCTAACTTCATTTATAGCAGACAATACAGAGTCAGTTGTAACTCCTTTTCGTGACCCCACACCTACTACTAGTTTTTTTGGAGTTAAAAAAGATTGATGTTCATTAAAAAATACTTGAATTCTGTTTGATGAATACTTATCATAGGAATTTTTAAGCAGTTCATCCTGGAATAAATACTCATAACGAGGTGGAACAGCTAATTTAACCTTAAATCCCTCAACTAAAGCTTTATTTATATTTAATATTACAGACGGTATCTCAATGTCCATATAATATTTATAAGCCAAACTATCTATTCCCATTTTATTATTAACATCAGTTGCGGTTGTAATCACCGGATCTGATCCGGTTATATCAGCTAATTTTAATGTTAAATTATTAGCACCGCCATGATGTCCTGATAAGAGGCTGATGATGTGTTTGGATTTCTCATCCATAACTAAAATAGCAGGATCTTCAATTTTATTTTTAATATGTTGGCAAACATTCCTAACCATTATTCCAGTAGCCATAATACCCAATATACAATCATAAATAGAGAATATATCATTTAAAGTGGATTTAACATTTTTATGAAATAGATCCACTTGGGTGATAGAGGGATCCATTTCCAGTGTAAGAGACAATTCATGGGCGAGTCTCTGACCTGCTGATGTAACACTTATTATAGCTATTCTCATACTATCGATTTGGTGAGTGAATAAATAAATGACCAAATTCCTCTTTTAGCCAGTTTATTAATTAATATTATCTTTTAATATTTAACAAGAATTATAATTTGTTAAAATTTTAATATTAAACTGTGAGCAGAAAAATTACAGTTGCGTATATGATGAATGAAATGGTCAGGAAAAATATGATAGTTACTTCTGTAAGTAACACTGCCTGATCAATAACCTCCTTATTTAAGGGATTAATATCCTCACCCAATGTATAAATGTTCTTTTTAACCAACTGAACTCCTAAAGCTCCTGCCGCTGCGGCCATGGGATATCCTGAATTAGGGCTGGGAGTTTTCCTAGCGTCTTCCCTCATGGTCCGGTATGATCTTCTCCAGTCAAGGCCCATTAGAGCTGCTGATAATACCAGGATTATACCAGTGATCCGGGCCGGTATATAGTTAGCCAAATCATCAAATCTGGCTGGGAACCATCCGATGATTATGTTCTCTTTATTTTTATAACCAACCATAGCATCCAATGTATTTATAATCCTATAAGCCATACCTCCCAGAATTCCTAAAATGAAAGTGTAAAAAAAAGGAGAAATCACAGAATCTGTGATATTTTCTGTTAAACTTTCTACAGTAGCTGAAATCAATTCTTTCTGAGAAAGCTTACCAGTGTCCCTGCTTACTAAATATGAAACTAATTGCCTTGATTTAACTATATCAGTATTGATATACATTTTAATCTCATTAGATGTTTTAATAAGTCCTTTAATAGCAAATGTGGTGAACAATATAAAACCGGATAATAAAATATAAATGATCATATTAAACTGAGCTAATTGAAGAATGAAATACAGGGGAATTATGAATAAGACCAATAATTCAACCGTTAAGAAAAAACCGGATAATCTATTTTTATAAACCAAAAGAGGAGGCTTTAAAATATCTATTATTTTCCCCATCATAACCACCGGGTGGACAGAAGAAGGCAGTTCACCCCATATTAGATCCAGGAAAAGAGCCAGTAGAATTATGACCAAAAGTTCCATATCATGAACTCTTAAAATTAAATAATTAATAGTTTTTTAATTGAAATAATTAGAATAAAAATATCTAAAATTAATTATTAGATAACATATAATAAACATTGAATTAAATTATAAAAATCTAATAAAAAAAATCAAGGTGATTGATTTGGTTAAAAAAGTAGAAGATAAAGTCCAAAAATGGCTTTCCGATGTGGGAATATTCCGAAAGAAAGTTCCCGATGACAACACCAATTTCCATTTCATAATAAATTATCCTGAAGAAAATGTGATGGATGTAATACAGCCCAAAGGAAATCCAGACCTGGTGGTTATTGGATGTGCTACCAATGTAAGTCCAGAACATTCTGATGAGATGAAAAAATTATCATCAACACAAAAAGAGGAGTTTATTTGGGATTTAAGGTATATGTTAAATGGACAGGGCGTGGACTTCCAATTACAACATCCAAATAATGTATTAGAAAGTTTCTTAATAACATCCGAGATATATGAAGATGGACTAAGCAAAGACCGTTTAATACATACTATTAAAACGATATTCAGGTCAAAAATACAATGCGTATGGAAAATACAACAAGAATTTGGTAGTGGAGATGGAAAAGGCTCAGCATCAGATAGTATGTATGTTTAAATATTTGATTTGTTTAAACTCCTAAAATCTTGATATCATTTAATTCGATTAGAAAAA
>JAJFTX010000198.1 GCA_021372715.1 Methanobacterium sp.
AAGGAGATAGTAACTTTGCTAAATCAATGGTACTGGGTGGATCCTTCGGTTCTTTAGGTGGGGGATTCGGTACAGAAATAGGAACCGCACCTAACCTCATGGCAGCAGCTTACACTGGGATTCCTTTTGCAAACTGGATGGTCTTTGGATTCCCACTAGCATTTATTTTAATGACCATAATGTGGAAATGGCTAGGATGGGTTTACAAACCAGAGATTAAGGGAATAGTAGGTGGAATGGACACCATATCCGAAAAAATGGAATCTTTAGGATCCATAACAAGGACAGAAAAACTAACCATAGTATTATTACTATTCACTATTGGATTATGGGTCACATCAAGCTTCACAGGAATAAACAGTTATTCAGTAGCTTTAATAGGTGCAGTATTATTTTTTGTTTTCAAAGTGATCGACTGGAAAGATGCACAAACCGGTGTAGACTGGGGATTAATCATCTTCTTCGGGGGAGCATTATCACTAGGAGCAGCACTGCTAAACACCGGGGCAGCAGCATGGTTAATAAATGATATTGTAGCATTTTTAGGACCAAATGCATCAACGGTACTCATAACAATAGTACTGATGGTTATAGCGGTCGCTATAACACAGGTGATGTCCAATATAGCCCTTGCCGCAATATTAGTACCATTATCTGTTACTCTGGCAACTGCACAGGGACAACCAATAGGAATATACGCCGTACCAGTTGCAATCGCCTGTAGCTTATCATATATGCTACCAACAGCAGATCCAACCGTTGCTATGGCCTATGGTACAAACTACGTGAAAATAAAGGAAATATTCAAAGCAGGATTCCCCCTAGTAATAATAGGAATAATATTAACCATACTAGTACTTTTACCCGTAATACAATTTGCACCATGGCTTATAGGAGCTTAGATAACTTAAATAATGCAAATTACTGTATTATTTTTTTTATTTTTTTAAAAGAAAAAATGATATAAATAAGGAGGTACAATTTTGAACAGAAAAATATTACTACCTGTTGATAATTCAGGGTCAGCAGAAAGAGCGGGTGAATATGCTATCGCAACTGCAGGATTAGATATGGCTGATATAATAGTCTTAAACGTGATCGACACCTATTATCTGAATTCACTACCACAAAACGATCTAAGAGAAAAACTGGATAAGCAGTTCAGGAATGAAGGAAGAGAAGCTGTTGAAAGATATGAAAAAAAGATTGAAGATGAGAAATGCTCAGGTAATTGTAAAAATATTAAATTAATTACTATGATTAAAGAAGGTAAGCCAGAAGAGGTTATTTTAAAAACTGCTGAAGAAGAAGAAGTTGATCAGATAATCATGGGAAAATCGGGTAAAGATAAAATTGAAAGATTCTTCGTGGGAAGTACCACTGAAAGAGTTATTAGAGGAGCAAAAGTTCCGGTAAGTATTATTCCTTAAAAAAAGCAAATTGATATAATTATTTCTTATTGGGTTATATCTATCCAATAAACAGCAATTCCATCAGTAAATGGATATACACTGAATTTAAACAATTTATCAACATTGATTATTCCCTGTACATCAAAATACTGAATTTGATCCTCTTCCATAGTCTTGCGGAATATCTTTTCACAGATTGTTCCCACAATCTCAGGAAATCTTTCCCATATATTTTGACCAATTAAATCTTCAGGTTCCACATTAACATACTCAGCAGCGCGCTTATTTACGTAAATTAACTGCCAATAATGATTTATAGCAACGAATCCATCCTGAATGCTATCTAAAATTTCCGTAATCTGTTTATGACTTTGAACCAGTTCCTGCTCAGTACGTTTTCGATCTGTATCATCAAAAATATAACCTTTAACCTGAACAAGTTCATTTGATTCATTGAAAATGCCCATTAAATTCGCAACAACATGAATGCGCAGCCCATCAGATCTTCTCTGCCAACTCTGATAACCTAGAATTTTACGCTCTGATTTTAGACGTGTTACCAAAAAAGGCCAGTCAAATGGGTTAGATTCTGAAATATTCCATTTAAGTGCTGAATTACAATCATCAAAACCGTAAATAGAAGCAAATGCCGGGTTACATTCCATAATTTTTCCATCGATAGTTGCTATGAAATCTCCAGTCAGATCCTCATCAAATAATAACCTATACTTCCTTTCACTCTCTTTAAGAGATTCTTCGGCCTTTTTACGCTCCGTATCATCAAAAATATAACCTTTAATCTGAACAAGTTCATTTGATTCGTTGAAAATACCCACATAATTAGAAATCACATGAATTTTCCTATTATCTGGTCTTATATGCCAGCTTTGATATCCGGTTATTTTTAGTTCTGATTTTATGCGTTCCTTGAGTTTAGCCCAATCTTCAGGGTTAAATTTTGAAATATCAAAATTTAACACCATTTCACGATCATCAAATCCGTAAATTTCAATAAATGCAGGATTACATTCTAATATTAGGCCATCTGATGTAGTAATAAAATCACCGGTTAAGTCATCCTCAAACCATCGGCGATATTTCTTCTCACTATCCTGAAGAGATTTCTCCGATTCAATAAATGCATCTTTCATCTTTTAACCTATTACCTTTATTAATCCTGAATTATTGAAATCCAGATTATAATAATATATAATCACCAAGAATACGAATTTATAAACGCTAGAATATAAATATTCATCTATGCCCATATTCTCATGTTCTTATTAAAAATTACTTAGTCTATATATAAAAACTTTCAAAAAAGACCAAATAGTATTCATAAAACTAGAAAAAGGAATGAAATATAATGAAAATAATCTGATTGTTGTGAAGCCCACGGAAAGATATTAACACCCAAATTATGTTTGAAGAAGCACTTAATGGTGCTGCTGATGCTGGCGCTGATAAAAAAAATGTTTAAATTAAAATAATATAAAGATATCACCCTGCAAAGCCTGTATGTACTGTAAAGATAGTGAAGGGGAATGTGCAACAGAAGATGATATGCAGACTATCTACGATGAACTGAAAGAAGTAACAGGATTCATTCTAGGTTCACCCGTATATGTGGCAGATGTCTGCCCAGTCAAAAATATTCACCGATCGCTTATATGCTTTCTTTAGCACAGGATTTCAGGAAAAAAACGTAGCTCTTATATTTTCCCAGGGAAATCCAGATGAGAACCTGTTTAAAGAATACTTTTATTACACCAGTGCCTTATTTGAATTTTTGGGTTGCTACGTGGTGGATATACTGAGTTCTCAGGGGAATGCTATTCCCGGAACCGTTAAAGATAAGAAAGATGTTCTAGAAAAAGCCAGAGAATAGGTAGGAATATGATTAAAGGATGAATTAGTATAAAATATGAAAAATGATAAGATGAACTTAAATCAACAGTACATATAACTAATCTGTTTTAACTATGGGAATTAATACCTCTGTCAACAATTCGCTTTCCTCTACTTCATCCGGACTGTTCAGATAACTTTCCATGACAGTTCCTGCTATCTGATAACCTTCTTTTATGGCATATTCAATTAAATCCATATATGCGGATGCAGCATCTCCATAGGGTCCTTTGAATATGGTGGATACTACCTGGTGTTCAGTAACTGTTTTTATCTGGATTTCACCTTCAGCTTCCAATTCACCCATAAAAGATGCTCCCACTTCCCATTCTAATTCTTCTTCAGGAACTTCCAAGGGACTGTTGTAATAAATCCCGTAGATTGGCATTTGTATTTGCACATTCTTAGACATTAACCATCCTACCAGCTTTCCCAATGTTTCTGGAATTTTTTCATAACTACCTTTCTGATTTATAAAAGCCGCCAGATAAGAGGGTATGGTTTTAATTTCTATTTTCATATTTTCCACTTCCTATACAATGATTAATTTTAAAGATAAGTATTATATCAGTTATGGATGAGCATTTGAAAAGTATTTTATAAATTTGAAATTTACGGTGATATGAATACTTAGAAAGATCATTATCTTAAAGAAAAAGTCAATTATGACTTTACAAACTAATCGATGAGTTAGTAAAAATTATGCCTAATATTTCCAATCAAAAATCTTTATTTTCATGTCTTATCCATCAATTCATTCACGTAGATCTTGGTCTGATTTTTCTTTTTCAAGCTTTTGTACTTCCAATATCCATAAAAAAACCTAATTGACCATAAGAAGTGGAATACAGAAAACCATAATATTTGTAGATAAAAATATTCGATAAGACCCATAAAAATGTTGATAAATCCAATTAAAAGGAATATTACAGGATTTCTAATGAAAAATGAAACCGTACCAATGAAAGTCTGAATACCGGAACTAAAAATCAATGTAGGCGGTACTCCCAGGAAAAACCATAATAAGAAGGCAAATATACCAATTATTATTCTTCCTACTGCCCGTGATTTAGATGTAACTTTATCCATCCGAGAAATCCATTTTTCATCTTTATCTTTCATATTTAAACACTGTATATAATCTGTAACTAATCTAAATCATCATTATTCCATATATTGATTAACGCGAGTATAGACACAAATATCATGGTAAACACAGTGATTAAAGCCATATCAACAGTGATTTCATTGAACTGATAAAAGATAGACAATATAGTGCCAAGACCGGTAATACCATAAATAACCGCCACTTCACTCCAAAATGGTTTATTATAAATTTTATTCACTTTTTCATCTTTAATCGAGTCGTATCTGGATAGATATAAAGCAAAAACTTGGAAGAAAATGTACACTACTAAAAACCAGCCGAAGAAATTAGATATGGGCACACCAAAATAAGCTCCTGGATTTGTCCATACCCAAAGGCCCTGTAAAGTTGATGAAATCGGATCCACACTCAAATCCCACATTACCATGATGAACGCTGCAATAAATGGTACTAAGAATATCTGTTTTCCCTGGAGTTTTTTACTATACTGACCAGTTAATACATGTGATAACATCCAAGACAGGTATCCTATTGAGAAATATGCAAATATTATGATTAAGGGTACGGTTAATAATCCTAGACTGGGAGAATAGTGATAAAAACCAAAGGGAAATCCTGTTACTATGCTTAGATTTTCAAATGAGAAGCTTACTGCCCAAGTTATCAAGAAAAAGATTATTATATTCTTTTTACCATACCTTTTAGTTCCATTAAGTATAGCGAGAATAAATAACAGAGCAGTGACCAGGAAGGAATCAATGGATAATAAGTTAGGGTTCCTATAAGTAAAGATCAATAGAATGTTGACAATGAAAAAAACAATTATCAAAGACCATCTAAGTCTACTGAGTTTTTCAGTTATTTTATTGTTCATTTACAATCCTCCAACAATTTAGGATAGATTAAAAACATCATTCTTTATTATATCAATTAGTTAATTTTATGAATTTATTTTTATATATATTAAATAGATTACTTCCAAAATTTTCTGTTTATCAAAAGGAGGTTTATAATATTTTTAAATATATATTAAACTAATAATGGAGGATTATAAAATGAAAAGAGATATAATAAAAATTAACGAAGAAAAATGCACTGGATGCGGGGCCTGTATGATAGGATGTCCAGAGGGAGCCCTGCAGGTGATAAATGGGAAAGCCAGACTAATCAGTGATCTGTTCTGTGATGGTTTAGGATCATGCATAGGAGAATGCCCAGAAGATGCTATAGAAATTGAAACCAGAGAAGCAGAACTCTATGATGAAAAAAAAGTTATGGATAACATTGCAAAAGCTGGACCACATGTTATAAAAGCCCATCTCAAACATTTATATGAACATGGTGAAACAGAATATGTTAATCAGGCTATAGAATATTTAAAGGAGAATAATATTGATGTTCCTGATTATGAAGAAGATATTCCACTAGCCTGTGGCTGTCCCGGTTCTATGGAGCAAGATTTAGGAGAACGACGTATAGAGAGCCAGCAAGAAGCCCAGATATTAAGTGCAGAACTGAAAAACTGGCCGATAGAGTTGCAACTCTTGAATCCTAACACACCCTACTTAAAAAATTCTGATCTTTTAATATCCGCAGACTGCGCTCCCTTTGCCTATGCTAATTTCCATAAAAGATTTCTGAAGGATAAGATTTTGATAATACTCTGTCCCAAGCTAGATAAAACCATAGACCAATATGTGGACAAGCTAGCTCAGATATTCCAAAAACAAGACATTAAATCCATATCTATAGTACATATGGAAGTCCCCTGCTGTTCAGGTATAGAAGTAATAATCAAAAGAGCCTTAGAAAAAGCAGGAAAGAATATTATCATCAAAGATTATACTATCTCCATAGCCGGAGACATAATATAGTTCTGATTGTCCTGGAAAATTAATCCACTATTTTTTAGTGCAAACATAGGTTATATGATTTTCCGCTTCTATCTGCTTCAAGTCAATTTTAAAACCTGTTCTTTCCAATAATCCTTCCATAATCCAGTCATAGGTGCTATATTCATCTTTTATATGGATTACAGCTTCGGCCCCCATATTATCTCCTGCCATTGCTTGATATGTTTCAATTAGATTATTTATGGATTTTTCATGTTCTCTAGGTTCAAAACTGAATATTATATCAAATAAATAAAGTTTACCATCTTTTTTCAAATTATTAACCATATTCATTAATGCTACTGACTTCCAGAAGTCAGGTAGATGATGCAGAGCAACCTTAGATACAATTTTATCAGCTGGTTCGCCTTCATGTTGATAGGAAAGGAAACCAGCACAATACGTTTCAATATTCTTAATACCTTTTTTATCTGCATTATTTTTCAGTATATTCAGCATCTTATCTGAGATATCAACACATATGACTTTTTTACAGTGCTCAGCAATATTTAAGGCGATTCCACCTGTTCCACAGCCAAAATCTATAACTATATCCTCTTCAGTAATTTCCAATCTATTTATGACATCTAATGCTTCAGATTCGAAATTCCTGAATTTTAAATGCTCATATTCATATGATTCAGCTATTTTTTGGTCTAAATAATCAACACCAATCTGTTTCTCGTTGAATACCCATCCGTATTTCTTTTTCATTGTATCCTGCCCTTTCTTATTTAAAATCTATTTTGAATATCTATTAAGCCTATTTACGAACATATTTGCCCAGGTATATGCTATTGCACATCCAATGGCACTTCCCACTACCAATCCCCACCATACTCCCTGGGAACCGAAATTAAATATGAAAACGAACAGATACGCGAATAAAGCGATAAAAGCTAATTCTCTGAGAACAGTTAGTATAAGTGAAGTCAATCCTTTACCTACACCCTGAAAAACTGCTCCAGCGGTTATTCCCAGTGGTATGGGTATATAGAACAGGAACATCACTTGAAGAAAAGCCGCTATTGACGGGGATAAATAGGCTGTCTGAGGTGAATATGCGAATATTGTAGCTATAAATCCGGATAATATATATAATAACAATCCAACGATCATAGCGATACCAAACCCCAGCTTAGAAGCATACTTGAACGTAGTTTTAAGATTATCGTATCTTCTTGCTCCGAATGCTGCCCCTGCAACTGTTATGGCTGCGGTTCCAATTCCTATTGGAAGTATCATAACCATCATCACCACTCTCCAACCTGCAGTATACACGGCAACTGCCGCAGCACCCCCTGTTATTACCAAGATCAGGTTCAAAAACATTCCCAGAAAAGACATAACAAATGATTCGGCACTGGCAGGAAGACCCACCATTAAGATAGCTCGAACCACATCCCAGTCTGCTATAAATCCACTTCTTGAGAAGGATATGTAGGTTTCTTTAAAAAGCATCCAATATATCATTAAGGCACAGGAAATACCGGAAGAAAGTATGGTGGCCCAAGCAGCCCCTGCTATGCCCCAACCGAAATAGTAGATGAATATAGGATCCAGGATTATATTCAAGATAGCTGTAGCTGCCATAGCGTACATTGGCCTTTTCACATCTCCTTCTGCCCTTAAAATACCCGATGCAACACTGGAAAATATCAGGAAGATCAGACCTCCAAAAACGACCTGCCCGTATTGCATGGCCAAACCTAATGTCTCTCCAGCCCCCATGGCCAGGAGTATATTCGAAAGAAATATCAAAACAATTAAGGTTAAAACCATAGATACAGCTACTGCCAGTATTACTGAATGCAATGCTGCATTATCTGCCTTTTTTTTATTTGCTGCCCCTATGCAACGGGCTATTAAAGAGGTTGCACCAGCTCCTAATCCATTACCCAGACCTATTACTATCATAAAGACCGGTGTGATGAAACCTAAAGCAGCCAGGGCATCAGGGCCTAGACCAGCTACCCATATACTATCTGCTAGATTATATGCCATGATCAGTAGCATGGATATAATCATAGGCACCGAAAGTACACGGATAGCCCGTTTAGGGTCTCCGGTAACCATAGATATGCGTTGATCAACATCCTTTGAAACATCTTCATGAGAATTCATTTTATTCACTTCTTAAAACTATAAATAACGGTTCTAGTCTTATAATTAAATTAAATCATTATAATGATAGTTACCGTTCAGAAATAATAAATGCTCGATTTAAAAGCAGAAATTTAGAAAATTCATTGAATTATAATAGAAATTCGCTTCTATTATTAATTGTTAGTGGTAGGTATATAAATTATTCTGTTAAAAAGAATACAGATTATTTAAATAATGATTAATGGGTTTAAATTGATTAGAAAAAGAACATTTTAATATAACTGATTCGAATGATACTTAATTTATAGCCTTCAAAAATTTACCAACCTTATCAGCTAATAATAATCCCTGTTTAAACCCTGATTGGGCTGCATCTCTACGCTTTTCCGGATTCAGAGGATTGATTCCTTTAGCCTTTATTGATGTTTCATCGGGTGTGATAACCATCACTTCTGCTCCGGATTCTTTTAATACCTGCAATTCTTCTTCAAATGTGATCCGATGCATGGTAGGACCCATAGCTGCTGCAGTCATGGTTGGTTCTGAAACCAGGATTAGAACAAGATCTTCATCTTTGGCAAGGTCGGCATTGGTGCCAGAACTCATACCCCCATCTATATAACGGCGTCCATTGATAGTGGTAGGTGGATATATACCCGGAATTGCCGAACTAGCTGTTACAGCAAGTAAAAGAGGTATATCAGAATCTTTATCGAAAATTTTCCATTCTCCTGTTTCTGCATCAACAACATTAATTATTAAAGATATTTTATTATTCCATTGATGATTAGGTAGTCGACTAGCTATAATTTCTAAACGTTCCTCCTCAGACATTGTTTTAGTATTTAGAGCTGCTTCACCAATTCTTTTTCTTGCTGTTTGGGAATCAGGAGAACTCATTATAGCCGCGGCCATCATTTCTCGGAATTTTTGTCCATCGAATTCCACTGTGCTTTCATTAGTCTCCGAAATAGGTTTCATTTGAAGATTATAAAGTTCTTCAATGCCCCAACCACTGATTAGCTGTGCTCCTACACTGGAACCAGCTGAGGTTCCCACAATTAGATTAAAATCTAAAACATCTACTCCTCCTTCTTTTAATCCTCTTAGAACTCCTAACTCCCATGCTGTGCCGGTGATCCCTCCTCCACTGAGGACTAGGGCCTTTGATTTGTTTTCAGCGGTCATCTGTATTCACTTTTTGATTTTTTTATTTATTATTAATTAGACGATTATCTAAATTTATATTATATTAGAATTATTTCTATTTTTATCCATAAATTCATTAATTTCGATCTTTAAAGAACAGAATTGAAAAAATCATAATTGTTAAATTATTAGACAGAATATTTATTATAAACGGACCATAATAATTACATTAATTCCATTTTAAATAATGATATAACAGGCCTAATATGGATAAAAATACTGAGGAATTGCTTGATCTTATTAAAAATAAATTTCAAGAGAAATCTTATTTAAAAAAGTCCAATCATGATTTTGATGATTTTTATCTTTCATTTCGATCTTCAGGTCCTGTAAAGAAATTAAAAGATGAAGACGCCCCGGTGCCTTCCTACTGGATAGTTACTCCTCAAAGCAACCCCCATAAGGTGATTCTTTTCTTCCATGGCGGTGGATTCAACAGAGGAACCAGTAGGGGACACCTGGATATTTGTAAAAATTTAGCTAAGCACAGTAGTTTTACTATTTTAAGCGTTGATTATCGAATGTCACCTGAAAATCCATTTCCTGCTGCAGTTGAAGACTGTTTAAATTCTTTTCTATGGTTGTTGGATGAAGGTTTCACTAGTCAAGATATTTTGGTAGCTGGGATTTCATATGGCGGTACTCTGGCCCTTTCAACTACTCTGGCTTTAAAGAAAAGGAGCCTCATACCCCGAGGAGTAGTTTGTATGTCCCCTGCTGTTGATATGGGCTTTCCAGTAGTTTATAAACACTTAAAAGATGTGAGGGATTGGATAGATTACGAGCAGCTTTCTAAAATTCGTGAAATGTATCTGCAAGGACAGGAAATTAAAAATCCCATGATATCCCCTATTTACGGTGATTTAGAAGGTTTCCCACCATTACTCCTCCAAACAGGGGGTCTTGAATTATTACTCTGTGATACAATGCGTTTCAGAGATTTAGCCATTCAAAAAGAAGTCCAAGTTAAATTGGATGTCTGGCAGGGGATGTTTCATGGTTTTCAAATTTTTTATTCTGTTTTACCCCAGGCCAAAGCTGCTATAAGTAGTATTGGGAATTTCGTGAAAAAGTTACAATTACCTGATGAGAAACTTTAAATATTAGATTGACTAATCAGTCTAGTAGTTTTTATTATCGGTGTAATAGTGAAAGAAAAAAAACAAAAAATACTGAAAGCAGCCCTGGAACTATTCGTGGAAAAAGGATTTCATGG
>JAJFTX010000218.1 GCA_021372715.1 Methanobacterium sp.
AATAAACCATGAATAACTAAATATGTTAAATACTGTTAAATTATTATTTACATTAAAATTAACTGTTTAAGTGATTCACATATGCCGAAAGAACGCCAAATTCAGAAAAGCATAACCTTTATAACAGGTAACCAGCATAAAGTATTAGAAGCCCAGGGAATATTAAATAACTTGGGAATTTCACTGGAGCATGCTGATATCGGCTACCCCGAAATCCAGGGAAACCTGGAGGATGTGGCCCGGTATGGTGCGCAGTATGCTGCTAGGCGTCTGGGTAAGCCAGTGATAGTTGAAGACGCCGGATTATTCATAAAAGCTCTTAAATGGTTTCCAGGTACTTATTCATCTTATGTACAGGAAACGATAGGAAATAAGGGTATATTAAAACTTATGAGTGATGTTGTTGACAGATACGCCGAGTTCAGGTCGGTAATTGGGTTCTGCACCCCCAAAACCGAGCCCGAGGTTTTTTTAGGCACTGTTAAAGGACAGATAGGTTATGAGGAAATTGGCAGATTTGGTTTTGCCTATGATCCACTCTTTCATCCGGAAGGTTATGAAGAATCCTTTGGGGAAATGAAAAGAGATGAGAAAAACAGATTCTCACACCGCCGAAAATCGCTCGAGAAGTTTGCATTATGGTATAAAAGCCAGGGATAAGATTTAAAAGACCATGTTTTGGTTTTATTGAATCATATTATCAACGCTAACCATATTAAACAGATCTAAAAAATTTAGAGGTGAAAAAATGGCAGTGAAGCCAGAATGGATAGAATATTCCGATGAAGAGATAGAAGAATTGATATTGAAATTGAAAAAGGAAGGTCATTCCACCAGCCAGAGCGGTATTATTCTGAGAGATCAGTATGGAATACCAGATGTGAAACTGATCACCGGTAAAAAAATAACCCAAATACTGGAAGAACATAACCAGGGCTTGGAATATCCGGAAGATCTGATGAATCTCATACGAAAAGCAGTGAACATTCGTGAACATCTGAAAGAGAACCCTAAGGACCTGCATACCCGGAGAGGTTTACGTATAGTGGAATCTAAAATAAGGAGACTGGTCAGTTACTACAGGAAAGAAGGTGTACTTCCTGAAGGATGGAGATATGAACCAAAACAAGCAGCATTACTTGTTAAATAATAGAGCTAATATGCAGCACTTTTATATATGTGATTGCTAGAATTAATGAATATGAAGACAGATTCGTTACTAAATGATTTTTGTAATGAGAGAAATCTTTCAGAAAGCAGCTTAAAACATTATAAATGTGCTTTAAATAAATATTCTTTTTTTAACGGGAAAAATTTAACAGAATTATTAAAAGAAGCAGATACAGAGGAAGAAAAAGGGATTAGGCCCAAAAATAGGCAGATAGTACAAAGGCTGAAAAATTTCAGGTTAGATTTGATAAAAAATGATGCCTCACCAAACACTATACAGACCTATTTTACAAAGGTTAAAACATTTTACAGACATTTTGGTATTGAAATCCCTTATATTCCCCCTGCTAAAATGCCAGCGGGTAGGCATGAAAGATATAGTGATATCCCAAATTTAGATGATATACGCCAAGTAATTGAATCAACAAGTAATCTTAAGCATAAAGCAATTATTCTTTTTATGTCAAGCAGTGGAACTGCAAGGAATGAAACAACTAGCCTAACAGTTCAAGATTTTATAGATGCAACTAAGGATTATCATAATTCAAATAGTATAATGGATGTGTTAGATGAGTTAGAAGGGCAAAAAGAAGTTATTCCGATCTTTGAAATTATTAGGACAAAAACAAATTACCTTTATTATACATGTTGCAGTCCAGAAGCAACCATAGCCATAGTTAAATTTTTAAAAACACGCTCAAAGATTAAAAAAAGTGATAAACTATTCGATGTAAATAACAGTGGTTTAAAGGCCATATTCAATCGAGTAAATGATAAAAATCAATTTCAGAAGATAGGACCACGAACAAACTTTTTTCACAGTCATGCCCTCCGTAAATTTCATGCTACAACAATTGAAGATGTTGATTTGGCCAATACATTACAGGGAAGAAAATCTAATCCAATTAAAGAATCTTATTTTAAAAACAATCCAAAACGATTGAGAGAACGATACATCCCATACCTCAATAAATTAATGATTAATAGAGTAGAAACATTTAATATTGAATCGGAAGAGTACAGAAAGGTAAAAAAACAGTTAGAAGATAATAAGGAAGAATCTAAAGTTAAAGATAAAAAAATCAATAAATTGGAAGAAAGACAAGAATTACTGGAAAAGATGGTTGAAGAATTGATGGAAAAACATATGAATCATGAACAGGATACTGAGTAGTTCATATGATTAACTGTATCATCAAACTAAAATTGTAATCCAAATTCTATTTTATTATTTTCTACCTTATAATTCGTCTGAACATTTCTATCATTATTTGGTTTTTCCTTATTTAAGTCCAGTGTAATCTTATATTTTAGAGGTGGAGGCGAAATAACGCTGGGTACATTTGGCATCCATTTATTTTTAATATCGTCACCTACTGAGAAAATTAATTTACCAACAAGTAATTCCCTCATCTTTTCTTTTTTACTTTCAAA
>JAJFTX010000006.1 GCA_021372715.1 Methanobacterium sp.
AGCGGTGCCTTGTTCCCAGTGACTAATCTTCCTTCCTGGATCCAGTGGGTCTTCTACATCAACCCTTTAACCTATAGTGTAGATGCCCTGCGTACCATTATGATCAGCGGATGGCATTCTATCATTCCCCTTGAATACGACCTACTGATTATATGTTTGTTCGACGTGGTTATGATAGCTCTGGGTACCTATTTCTTCAGCAAAAGGCAGTGAAAAAATTAATCCATACTCTTTATAAACCCCCCATTAAGGTTTGATAATTGATTATAATATTATTTGGTGTAAATCACTATTACACAGGCATATATTCTGTTTTAAGATAATTAACTAATAAAATTCATTTCATTATTTTAATTAATCTTGTTTGTAATTACTAACATTTAAATATTATTAAATTGTATAATATTATTAGGAATCTTTCCTATTTATGAGGCATGAAGGGGGTGAAAAATATGAGAAAACTAGCAACACTATTTTTAATGATTGTTTCTATGGGATTACTTTTTGCAGGAGCAGTTTCTGCAGAAGCTACTGTTGATGTAACTGTGACTGATGAAAATGGTAATCCTATTGATGAAGCATCACCTGATGATGTAGTTGTAACAGAAATTACCGCATCAGCAAACGACCAGACTATCCAAAATCCATGGATTTTAATTTATACCGATCCTGAAACCGGACTTGAATTCGATCTAGACTCGGCAGTAATGATATTTAACGGTGCTGAATATCAATACGACCCTAATGATGAATTTATCTGGGAATGCGCTAATGGATTTGATGGTATAGAAACATGCTGGTGCTGGTGGATAGGATGGGCTGTTCAAAATAATCAAATAATACCTGGTGATACTGCTCAACTCTTCCTGGGAGGCACAGTAATAGATCTTGGATCAATAACTGTAAATGGAGACTTCTATAACACACCACCAACTACCGGTACTCAAACTCTAATCACTTCAGAAGTTACACATTCCAATCAGTTACACCCACAACTACACCAATACCAATACGACCCAGACCACATCCACCAAATGACAGTAAAGTACCCATGCAAGCCACTGGTTCACCATTAGCAGTAGCTGCCCTGGGATTACTCAGCATAAGCGGTGGAGCAGTCTACGAACATCTCCGCTAAAATAATGAAATTTTTTTTATTTTTTATTTTTCTGTTATAGCGGACCATTTTAAAAATGAGATTTATTTGAATTAATTATTGTTAGATTGCTTTTATTGTGCCCTGAAGGTCTGCTTTTATGTATTTTTCTTGTTTTAGATATTTTTTTAGTGCTTCTACTGCTGTTAAATCTTCCTGATTTTGGTTACTACCGTAATGGTTTGGCACTCCCTGACTGGTAACATATGCTGCTTGGTAGGTTTCATCCAGGTCTAGCTTTTTACCGTTGATGAAGAATTCCTGTATACGGTTTCCTTTAGTGTTTTCTATTTTGAAATAGATGTTAAGTCCCAGGCATCGTTTTATATATCCACCCATCTGGTTGTAAGGATTTCTAGAGAAGGTGTGTTCTAAATTTTCCTCCATCATATCCTTTATCTCTTTTCCGGTTAGTTCAACAGTGGAAACCGGAGGATTTACCGGTATAATATTGTATAGATCATTTAATGTTATTTCTCCTACTGGAACAGGAGCACCATATCTCCATCCATTGGAAAATGCTATCTGAGCCCCTGTCTCGGATAAGATGCTTTTCAATAGAAAGTTATCCATGGTTGATTCCATGATAGTATTACGGTTCAAGGGAGTATCTGTATAACCCATCACCTGATCTAGCATTTCTTGGTATGGTTCTGTTTTTTGATGTACTAACTCATCTATGGTAGGATCTGGTTTGATAGATTCACCTACGGTGATTAATTGGTGTTTAAATTTAGAAATATTTCCATGGGTAATTTTCATATCTAAGCGGCCGATGAAGGATCCATGACAACCAGATTGCATGATGATGGTATCGTTGATTATTAGAGGTTCGTATAAACGGTTATGGGTATGTGCGCTTAATAGTATATCAATACCATTTGTTTCCTGTGCTAATTTTATTTCTTGGGGCAGACCTAAGTGAGAGATTAAGATTATCAGATCAACTCTTTCCTCACTATGTAATTTATTGATATAATATGACAATTCTTTCTGACCAAGGGTGAAAAAAACACCTTCACTGAATGATTCAGGCATAACTTTATCAACTATGGTTGCAGCGATACCTATAATCCCAATAGTTAATCCTTTAACTTCTTTAATGGTATAAGGTTTAAAAACTAGTGTATTATTAGATTCATTATAACAATTAATGGCTAACATGGGATAATTTAGTTTTTTAACCAGATTTTTAAAATGTTCAGGTCCATAGGCAAATTCCCAATGAGCGGTCATGGCATCAAAGCCTAATTCATTCAGGATTGGAATTAAAGCTTTACCCTTGGTCTTCACCACTGGATAAGTGCCATGTATGGTATCTCCACAATCAAAAATTAAAGTATCTCGATTATCCTCCTGGGTATGGTTAAAAATAGTTGCGATCCGGGCATAACCTCCAGCTAATTCATATTTAGCATGATCTCCATCCCAGAATAACTCCTGATGAATATCCAAATAACCATGACTATCATTCATCTGCAAAATCGATAGATCAATACCAGGCATGCAAAAAACTCCTCCATCAATATTATCTTCTATAATAATAGTTCAATGGGGTTAAGAACATATTTATTATTATGATTTTTGATATCTAAAAATTTAACCCCTCAAAATAAAAAATATTTTTTTTAATATATAAAACATTATTATATTATGGGGAGGTGATGAATTATGAACAAGTTAATATTGGCATTTTTAGTAATTATAATACTCTTAGTAGCTGGTTTGAGTTTATACTTCGCCCCATCCCAGAGTCAGACAACTAACCAATCAACGGTTCAAAATGGAATAAAGACTAATTCACAGACGGAACATCCGGTTATTTCTGGTCAAGATGCTAAATTAATATCGATTAATTTGATCACTGAATCTGGTGCTTATCCTGGTAATCCTACATTGTATAAAATGTCTTCTGACAATTAATATGGAAAATACCAATAATATCAAACCATGCAGTAATTGGTTATATATACGTTGATGGAACAACTGGTCAAGTGATTTCATAAAAAAAAATTTTTTTATTTATTTTTATTAAAAAAGGGTTTTAATAGATAATTTAAATTAAAAAAAGAGTGATTAATAGGTATGAAAATACCTATTAATACCTGGATATGTAGCTATATTAAGCTAATGTGCAGGAACCATCTTTCAATTTCTTTTGTAGTTTAGTCTGAGTCTGGTCTTTGATCTGATCCTGAGTCATCAACTTCTGCTGAGTCTGATCCTGAGTCATCAACTTCTGCTGAGTCTGAGTCTGATCCTGACTCATCAACTTCTGCTGAGTCTGAGTCTGATCCTGACTCATCAACTTCTGCTGAGTCTGAGGCTGATCCTGACTCTGCAACTGCTGCTGAGTCTGAGTCTGATCCTGACTCATCAACGTCTGCTGAG
>JAJFTX010000036.1 GCA_021372715.1 Methanobacterium sp.
TGTTGGTTTTGTATAAGTTCATTATTTTGCTGTACATGTATAATGCGTTTTGGAAGCTTAGGTTTCCTAGGGAGCAGGTTACATAGTCTGGTGCTTTGTTGTTGGTTGTTATGTATGATTTAATGGTTTGTGCTAGGGTTATGAACTCTGTTTTCATGATATTACCGGATTTGATGGTTCCTGAAGGACTGGTAGCTGTGTTAACTGTTTTTAAGGTTATAGCTGATGTGGAACCGGTGTTAGCCTGTACAGTGGCGATGGTTAATAGATTCAACAAGGAAGGCATGGACACACTCTGACTGGCGATAGTAACCGAGCCGGGTAAGGTCTTATTGGTTTCAAAGTAACTTTTCACTGTAGCTGCAGCAGAACCCACCTGAGACATAGTAACCGTAGTAGTGGGTGTAGGTGTAGGTGTAGTTCCAGAAGAGGAAGCTGTCATTGAAACATAATTAGGCAACCTACCATTACCCTGATAATAATTCAATATTTTACTGTACATGTACACAACATTCTCAAAACTCATATTACCCAGAGAACTCGTCAAATAATTCGGAACCTTACCATTAACCGAAACATAAGACAACAAACTCTGCGCCATAGAAACAAACTCAGACTTATAAACACTACCAGACTTAATAGAACCCGAAGGACTAACCGGTGCATCAACTGTTCTTATATTAATGGAAGCACTTGAGCCGTTATTAAGATTATTCGTTGCCAATGCTAAGAGATAGGAAAACTGGGCCATGGTAAGCTGATTACCATTAACCGTTATACTGCTGGGTAAAACCTTATTAGCCTCATACTGAGATTTAACAATACCCGCAGCACTACCAATCTGGGAAATGCTCGCTGTTGTAGAAGGATCTATGCTAGTTCCTGTGAAATTAGCAGCCCATATAACCAGATTTGCCAGTATATCCGGATATTTAGGATCCAGTTCTGGATGAGGTCCCACAATTACCGATCTTCCAAGACCATAGTAATCACCTACGATTGCTCCTAAACCTTTAGAATTACAGCTGTTATCAGCATAGGTGGCGAAAGTTACCATATCTCCACCAGAAGCATACATAGCCGGGCCGTTGTAATGGGCCATGGTGATAATACCCCCATATCCAAATAGTTCCTCTCCTGCTGCTTCAATCCGGATGGGTACGTCTCCTTCTACCCAGGGCCGGGTGGCCATCACATGCGGAGCTACTCCCCAACCATTGTAGTTACCATGATAACTGCTCACCACTGTTTTAACACCAGAATAGGCTCCTGCACAAATTCCTAAGTATCCTCCTCCATTGGATACGAAGTTTTTGATGGCTGTGCCGCTGATGCTGCTACTGGCAACATAGTAATCACCATCTGCACCTCCGGGCATGGCCAGTACGTCATATCCAACCAGTTTTGTTGAAGTAATTGTGGTGGATGTTGCGTAGGTGAAATAATATCCTGGTACTAAATTATTGGCATTTGCCGTGTCTAAACCGTTTTTTATTCCGGCTACACAGCTGGCTATGGAGTATTCTCCATTATAGATTAGAACTTTTATCTCTTGAACAGTGCCTTCAGAAGATCCAGTACCCTCTGATTGTACCGTGTTGGAGCTGGTATTTGTTGTATATGATACTGAAGATTGTGTTAATGTATTCCCTGAAGTATCATCGACTGCAGATCCCGTGCTTAAGGTTACTGTTAAAGCTAAAATTAATAAAAAAGTGAATGAAATTTTTCTTTTAATTTTTTACACCTCCATTTTATAAATCGTAATTATATTTTAAGCGCAGTTAATATTCTGGTTAAAAAACTATATAAAAATTATTAAATCTCCACTAAAAAACTTTATAATGGGATTTCACATATAATACTGATTACTAACATGGTATTCTATTTCAAACTATTTTTTAAAATCTCTGCCTATTTTAAATGCTTTTCCAAGAAATTCACCGACACCAAAATAAGCCATACCTGCCGGATCGTATAATATGGGTTTTATTTTATTTATATCAGGGTTTCCATTAGTATCAGTATAATCAGAATCCACTTTTACATCCACTATCTCCCCAGTGAAATGGGTGTGTAATCCTAATTCCAATATATTAACCAGTTTACATTCCAATATAAGAGGGAATTCATCTATATAAGGTGCGTTAACTAATTTACTTTTTACTGGTGTGAGTCCAGTTGTTTGAAACTTATTTTCATTTCTTCCGGATGTAATTCCAAAATAATCAGCTTCTAGCACATGATCTCTAGTAGGGATGTTGATGGTGAATGCACCCTGCTTTTTTATATTTCCATGGGTATAAGTGGCTTCTCTTAATGATATGGACAAACATGGCGGGTTAGAACAGGATATCCCGCCCCAGGCAGCGTTCATTATATTCGGTTCTCCAGATTCATCATATGACCCTACAATGAGTACAGGTGTGGGGTAGATTATGGTTTTTGCTCCTATAGATTTCTTCATATTATCACTCGTCTTTTCTTTATAGTTCTTATTTCTTACCATCTATCATATCTTACTAATTCTTCTATTCTTTTCCTGCTTTTAGGTTTAATTTCATCAGCAGGATAACCTAATGGTGTGAAAATCAGTGGTAATACTTCATCTGGAATATTTAACACTTCTCTGGCTGCTTTTAGATCAAATGCTGCTATCCAGCAGGTTCCCAATCCCAAACTGGTGGCGGCCAGGATCAGATGGTCCATGGCAATGGTGGTATCCACTTCAGTGTAATTTTTACCATCACGACGGGTCCAACCCCGCTCTGGTAATGCACAGGCACAGATGATAATTGGTGGCTGGATGAACCAATCAGCAGGATATATACGTCTTAATTCATCTTCTCTACCTTGAGTTTTAATCACCAGTAGTTGAAAAGGTTGTTTATTGACTGCTGTAGGTGCTAGGCGTGCGGCTTCAAGAACTTGTTTAATTTTAGTATCCTCTACTTCATCAGATTTATAGTCACGTACGCTGTATCTTTTTTTCATTAAATCTAATATGTTCATAGTTTATCCCCCATATTATTATGTTTCAATTTCTCTTGAATGGTATTTTTATTTTTATAAATTTGTATTTTTATCGAAAATCTTTCCCTACGAAATCTTAAAAAAATCACATATATACTAAAAATTGGAAAGATTGCAGTAAATTAGTTGCCAGATATAGGCTAGACTATGGATTTACCATATATTTGCATGATTTTGTGTTATCTAAGATATGAATCATCCCCAAAAATTTTAAAAAAGAATTTAATTTCATAAAAAATCAGGAAATTAATAAATTAATTCACGGGGTAATTTATAATGAAAAAATAAATTAATAAAAAAAAGGATGATCTGATTTTTATAGTTGAGTTACTGGTAAACGTCTTAACCAGCCTAGGTCGCTTTGATAAAGCATCCTTATATCGGTGATCCCCAATCGGATCATGGCTAATCTTTCTATTCCCAGCCCAAAAGCAGCTACGGGAGTCTCTACACCCAATGGTTCCAGAACCTCAGGTCGGAACATTCCTGATCCTCCCAATTCTATCCAGCTTTCCTTTTCAGGAAGATATATCTCACATTCCGTTGATAGATAAGTATAAGGGAAGTATGCTGGTCTGAATCTCACTTCAAAACCCAATTTATGATAGAATTCTTTGAGGATACCTAATAAATTCTGAAAATCTATGTTTTCATCTGCAATGATACCCTCTACCTGATGAAATTCAGGTAAGTGTTTGTAGGTTATGGTTTCCCCCCTGAAAACACGGCCCACAGAAAACATCTTCAATGGTGGTTTATTATCCTTCAAAAACCGTGCAGAAACACAGGTGGTATGGGTTCTAAGCACAGATTGCCGGGCTACCTCTTCATCCCAGGGATAACCCCATCCATCAGATCCGGTATCTCCCCCATATTCATGTACCCGGGAAACCCTGCCCACCAGTTTCTCACCGGGTAACTTGGCCATCTGAGGCACCTTGATATAGAAGGTGTCCTGCATCTCCCTGGCTGCATGGTCCTGGGGCTGAAATAGGCAGTCAAAATTCCAGAAAGCTGATTCCAGAATAGTGCCCTTGGATTCAGTGAATCCTAATTTAATAAAAATATTGCGAATTTCTTCGATTGTTCTCTGCAGAGGATGGATTTTACCAGGGTATACTTGGGGATACTCGGCCTGTATATCATAGGGCCTGAATTCAAGCTTCTTCCATCGGCCTGTCTTCAAATCATCATGGGTTAGCTGAGTGGTCTGGTCTTTAATCACTATTCCCATCTTTAATAATTCTTCTCCTTTATCCGTAATGGTGAAGGTGAATTTATGCTGTTTTTTTATTTTAATGATATTTTTTCTCTTTTTAAGAAGATTAAGTCCTTCTTTTATGGCTTTTGATGGATCTAATAATAATTGTTGGGTTTTTAGAAGTCTGTCCAGTAATATTTCATCATCTGATTCTATAATTAAAGCATCCTTACCATTATGGGTTATTTTTATTTCTCCCTTTTCTAATGTAGCCCATTTCTTCTTGAATAACCATCCTATGGCAATATTAACTTCAGATTGATCTAATCCTGTTTTATCAGGAACATCACTTATCCTGATGGATTCTTCCCTTTCCAGTGCTTCTAATATTTTTCTTTCTGGTAAACCATACTCGGCATATTGTTTACCCGTATCACTTAGGCTTAAAACTTCTTTTACCTCTTTATGTATCTTTATAATATCTTTGGATTCTAAAGAATCTGCTGCACTCATCACAGCTTTGATATCCATATCTTGTAATTTTGAAATTTCTTCAGGTGTGGCTTTTCCCTTCTTCTCCTCTAAAGCCTTCAGAATTTTCTTTTCATATAAATGTAGTTCATCTATTACTTTCTGCAGCATGAAAGAACCTCTAATTTATTATATAGTTAATTTATATCCATTTTTCCTCAAGTAATGCTATCATCAATGATGAAGCTGTTAGATCAGCTGTTGTACCGGGATTATATTTCTTCTCCATCATATCCTGGTCATATTTTTCTAAAAGATATCTACCTTCTTCAGTTAATATTCCACCCTTATCTAATATAACTTTGGCATCAAAGCTCACCCTTCTCGATATGGTCTCATCATATTTACGAGAGATAAGAGTATCTGGTTTTTCAGATAATATGGTAAGAAAAGTCTGTACGGTGGCTTTGTTATTTCCATATTCCTTTTTTAATCTTTTATAAGTTGGATGGCCTAAATTAAAGCTTACAGGCATCTTATGGGTTAGTTCATATGCCAAAGCATCCCAAGTGGAAGATATATCTAAAACCTGGAACATATTGATTTCTTTCTCTATTAATTCTTCTTTAGCTTCTTCACTTCCCACGTCTAAGTCTTTCTGTTCACCCATTCCTCCTGCCTCTGCGATGTTTATTGCATCATACAAATTAACAGCATCTGCTGATGTGGTATTTAACATGATTTCATGGATGTTATCTTGCAAATCATTGAAATCCTCAGTTAATCCTGCAGCAGCAGCAATCGGAGTAAGAAGCATTATAATACCTAAATTAGTGTTATTTTCCACCCAACTATTGGTTATTAGTACTGCTTCGTTGATCAATTCTCCTAATCTAATTTTATGGAGGTCTTTTTTATCACTACACTTTGAAGCACGTTGAGCCGACTTTTTAATGGTGTCTCCAATAACAATTCCACTTATAAGAAAATCTTCAAACATCATATCCTCAAAATCCTGGGTACGATGCACATTTCCGGGTTTAGGATGGCCGCTAACTTCTAAAACCGAAGCTATCTGGGCTATGCTGGCTATCAAATCCGGATCCATAATTAACGACTCTCCTGATGAATATTATAATAAATCAGCATTTATTTATGTTTATTTCATTTTTTAAAATTTTAGGAGCAAAATAAGAGATAATTAAATCCGCTCCTGCCCTTTTAATAGATAATAATGATTCTCCGATGGATTCTTCTGTTAAATAACCTGCTTCTATCCCGGCCATTAACATGGAATACTCTCCACTTACTTGATAAGCAGCTGTCGGAAATTTAAATTCATTTTTAACTTCTTTAATTACATC
>JAJFTX010000037.1 GCA_021372715.1 Methanobacterium sp.
ACAACTTCAGAAGCAATGATAAACGCATACTTCGCTGGAGACGGCTTATACCAACCCAGTTATAATTCAGGATTTATTCTTGTCACCGGGAGAAATACCCAATTACAAACTTATTCACATTTGGAAGTAGGTATTTATGAAACGGTCGACCTTTGGTTTAGGCTACTTGGGGAAGATAATACTAACCCTATTTCTACCCCTAGTTTCATCCCATTACCTGGTAGGACTATAACCTTCACCGTGCAAGGAGATCCCGCAAAATATACTGTTATTACTGATGAAGACGGAGAAGCAATTTACAGTTACCGTTTCACCCAAGAATATTGTGGTGCTATATACGTAAACTTCGCAGGATATTGGATACCTACCCGACAATTATGATATGCCCATCTTATATACGGCAATAAACACCTCAATACATGTGGATAATAAATTGGGATATCTTAATGATGTAATCGATCTTACAGCTACTTTAAAAGATGAAGATGGAAACCCTATGGCTGGTGAAACTATCATTTTCAGCATAACAGAAGATCCAAACACATATACAGCCATAACCGATAATTACGGTCGAGCAACATACACCGGATATAAAATCATGCAACATACAGGTTTCATATACGCAAATTTCCCCGGAACCATCGGATATGTAGCCAGCACCGGAATTGGAACCCTCTTTCTAAAACCCAAACCACCAACATCAACACCAAAACCAATACCATTTCCACACACAACAAACCAGCATCCACAACAATACCAACCATACCCTGTAAATGCATCTACAGTATCTATGCCAAGTACCGGCTCACCACTAGCAGCATTAATGCTCGGATTATTGGGAATCATGGGTGGAACCATCTACAGCAGACTCAGATAAAAAAAAAACTTTTTCTATTTTTTTATTTGTATTAATTCAATTCAAAAAAAGAATATGAGGGCTATTTTTAATTAATAACCTATTCTTAATGCTTATTTTTGTAAAACTTTCCAGAAATTAACCGTTATCCATAATAGAAATAATTATAGTATATTCCATATAATACTAAATCGTAGATTATGAACAAAAAGAAAAACTTTTCAGGGCTTATTATGGAAAAATCAAGATTTTTATCTGTTATAGTTATATTATTATTTTTTATAGTAGCTACTTCCGGCTGTGTAAATCAAAATAACAATACAAATACCACCCCCATAACTTACACCCAAAAGGATGCTGATTATTTCTCAGAAATTGCCTTTGGTACGGAGTATGGTTCTTCCGACACCCGACTGGCTAAATGGACTGGTGATATAAGGGTTAAAGTAACTGGCTCACCCACCGATGAGGACATGAAAATGATTAATTATACCTTATCTGAGTTAAATAACGACCTGAATGGAATAACAATAACCTTAAATTCAAATAATCCTAATATGGAAATTTACTTCGTACCACAATCAGAATTCTCCAAATACATACCCCAGTATGTCCCGGGAAATGAAGGATTCATGTATATATGGTGGAATGCTAATAAGGAGATATATAAATCAAAAATAGTGATAAGTACTGGTTCAACCCAGGCAGATAGATCACATCTCATCATTCATGAAATAACCCAGAGCATGGGTCTGGGCATAGACTCCAATAAGTACCCGGATAGTATTTTCAATGAACTACCTAATAAATCCAATAAATATACTGAAATAGATAAGACCATAATTAAAATGTTATACCAGTATAATCTAAAGGCAGGAATGACTAAAGAAGAAACCATGCAGATAATTAACCAGAATATAAAATAATGATATCAACATAATATACTAATCAAAAAATTTCATCTTAAAACGATGCAATAGGAGAAAACTCAATGGCAGATACAAACATCCCCAAGGATTACGATCACAAAAAAGAAGTAGAATGGCAAACCAAATGGCAGGAAAACAATATATACAAATTCACCGGTGAAGGAATACGTCCCCAATACATCATAGACACCCCACCACCATATCCAACTGGTTCCATCCACATGGGACATGTACTTAATTGGCTTTATATGGACATTATAGCACGTTTTAAGAGAATGAATGGTTTCGATGTTCTTTTTCCCCAGGGATGGGACTGTCATGGGCTTCCCACTGAAGTAAAAGTGGAAGAAACCCATAATATAAAAAAAAATGATGTGCCCCGGGAAGAGTTCCGGGAGATGTGTATCGATTTAACCCGTGAAAATATTCAGATGATGAAAAGGCAGATGCTATCTTTAGGGTTTTCCCAGGACTGGTCCCGTGAATTCGTGACCATGACCCCGGAATATAAGAGAAAAACCCAGCTCTCATTTTTAAAGATGTATCATCAGGGATTGATCTATCAGGCAGTTCATCCGGTTAACTGGTGCCCCCGGTGTGAGACAGCCATAGCCTTTGCTGAAGTGGAATATCATGAAAATGAAACTTTTCTAAACTACTTGGAATTTCCAGAAGCTGATGGTAAAGCTAAAGTACCCATAGCCACCACAAGGCCAGAGTTGCTATCTGCGTGTGTCGCGGTTACTGTTCATCCTGATGATGAGAGATATAAGAGTCTAGCTGGTAAGTTCTTGGAAGTGCCCCTATATGGTCATAAAGTACAAGTCATAACTGATAAAGATGTGGATCCCGATTTCGGTACAGGAGCCGTTATGATATGTTCTTTTGGTGATAAAACCGATGTATCATGGATAAATCGTTATGGTTTAGATGTAATAGAAGCCATTGATGAGAAAGGATTAATGATGGATGTAGCAGGAAAATATTCTGGCTGCACCATTAGTGAATGTAAAGAAAACATCATCACTGACCTCAAATCAAGTGGAAAACTGGAAAAACAAGAGAAAGTGGATCAGAACGTGGGATTATGCTGGAGATGTAAAACTCCCATAGAGATTCTGGTAAAAAAACAATGGTTCGTTGCAGTTAAAGATTTAACAGATAAGATCGTGGATACAGCGAATGTTATGGAATGGATACCAGAACATATGAAAACTAGACTGCTCAATTGGACCGGTTCCATGGACTGGGACTGGTGCATTTCCAGACAGAGGATCTTCGCCACCCCCACCCCAGTATGGTATTGTAAGGATTGTGGTGGAGTCAAACTTCCAGATGAAAGTGATCTACCCATTGATCCCACCCAGGACCTTCCAAAAACTAGATGTGATTGTGGAAGTAACGAATTTATTGGAGAAACCGATGTGCTGGACACCTGGATGGACAGTTCCATCACTCCCATGGTCATCGCAGGATGGCCTTCTGAAGATTTCAGGAAGCTATATCCTTCCAGTTTAAGGCAGCAGGGACATGATATAATCCGGACCTGGGCTTTCTATACGATTTTAAGGTGTAAAGCACTTACAGATCAGGAGCCTTTTAGGGAAGTGGTGGTTAATGGTATGGTTTTTGGAGATGATGGGCATAAAATGAGCAAATCCCGGGGAAATGTCATCGCACCAGAAGAAGTGATGGAACAGTACGGTGCTGATGCTCTACGTTTGTGGGCTGCTAATAGTGTTCCTGGTTCTGATGTACCATTTGCCTGGAAGGATGTGAAACACAGCTACAAATTCCTCCGGAAATTTTGGAATGCTTTCAGATTTATCAGTATGCACCTTTCTGATCTGGAAATAGAAGAAAGTGAGATTTTCCAGTATTTAAAACCTATGGATCTCTGGATACTTTCCCGACTTAATAATTTGGTGGATGATGTTACAAATTCATTGCAGACTTACAATTTTGCCCTGGCTAAATCAAATATTCAAAATTTCATTTGGAATGACTTCTGCGATGAATATATCGAAGCGGTTAAATATAGATTATACGCTGATTTATCCTATGAAGAAGAATCAAAATCACAAATAGCTGCCAAATATACCCTTAAAACAGTTATATCCACTTCTTTAAAGCTTTTATCGCCTTTTACTCCTCACTTTTCTGAAGAAATTTATCAGTATTTGGAGGATAATAATCTGAGCATTCATAAAATGGATTGGCCTATGGTAGAGAAAGATCTTCTGAATGATCTTGCAGAAAGTAGGGGAGAGTTAGGGGTGAAGATAATAGGAGATATAAGAAGATTTAAATCAGCTACTGGAATGCCTCTTAATACTCAGCTTAGATCTACCATCATTTATACTGAAGATGATCAGTTATTCCATCATTTAAACGAACTGGAAAATGATATTAAAGGTACTATGAGAATAAAGGATCTTCAAGTGGTATTGGGACAACCACAAGCACAGGAAAAAGTGGTGGAAATAATACCCCAGATGGACAAAATAGGCCCCCACTTCCGTAAAGATGCACCGCAGATACTGCAATATTTACAGTCCACCGACCCCCAAGTAATAGTAGAAACACTTCAAAAAGATGGTGAAATTTTAATAAAGGATTTGAAACTCACCGATGAGTATATAAAGACCAAGAAAGAGATTATCAGTAGCACTGGGGAAAAAGTAGAAATATTACACTCAGAAGACCTGGACGCTGTGGTGGAAATAATAGTATAGATAGTAAATCCTTTATGCTAATAATTATCATCCCCGGAGATGATCAATCATATGGAACTTGAGGTTAAAAAGGCAGAAAGCATCCAAGGAGTAGTTAACGCACCTTCATCTAAGAGCTACAGCCATCGAGCATTCATTATAGCGTCACTTGCTGAAGGCAAGTCCCATATTAAATATCCATTATACTCAGAGGATACAAATGCAACAATAGAAAGTTGCCGAGCTTTAGGTACTAAAATAGAAGTAAAAAGCAGCGAATGCATAATACAGGGAACCGGTGGCCGATTAAAAACTCCAGATAACGTTTTGGATGTGAAAAACTCAGGCACTACACTGCGTATGATAAGCAGCTTAGCTTCATTAGCTCCTCATTACACAGTCATAACCGGAGATTCCTCCTTGAGGAAAAGGCCCATGCAGGATCTTATCCAGTCCCTGGATAAGATAGGAGTGAAGGTTTACTCTACCCGATCAAATGGTAGGGCACCTATAATTGTTAAAGGCGGTATTAAGGGAGGTAAAACAGTGATTCGAGGAGATGTAAGTTCCCAGTTTATATCTTCAATTTTAATCACCGCTCCCTATGCAGATAATTCAGTGAATCTGGAAATACATGGTAAATTCATATCACAACCCTACGTAGACATGACCAGGGATATAATGAAAGATTTTGGTGTAGATGTGGAATATGTGAACATGGATCAAAACCCCATATCTACTGGATTCCATGTTGAACCGCAAAAATACAGAGGAAGAGATTATATAGTTGAAGGAGACTATTCATCAGCATCCTATTTAATAGCAGCTGCTGCTGCTTTGAAATCTAATTTAACAGTTAAAAATTTAAACCCCAAGTCAAAACAGGGCGATCGGTTTATTCTGGATATTGTAAAGAAAATGGGGTGTGATTTAGAGCTTTCCCAAAGCGAAGTGAACATAATTGGGGAAGGAGAGCTTCATGGGGCGGATGTGAACTTAAAAAACACTCCTGATTTACTTCCCACGGTAGCGGCGTTGGGAGCTATGGCTGAGGGAACCACCCGTATCAGCGGTGCAGAACATGCCAGATACAAAGAGACTGATCGTATTCATACTTGTGCACTGGAACTTGCCAAACTGGGTGTTTCAGTTGAAGAGAAAAAGGATGGGTTGATTATTGAAGGTGGAGCTAAAGGTGGTGTTGTTGATTCACATAATGACCATCGTCTGGTAATGGCCTTGTATCTGGTTGGTTTAAAAGTGGGCAATATTAAGATACATAATGCATCGGTTTATGATGTGTCATTTCCTAATTTTATAGAAGTTATGGAAAAACTTGTTGCAGGTGGAAAATGAAAAGAAGAAATAAGGAAACTAAGATTGTGATTCTAGGGTCTTATGATTCTGGTAAAACCACCACCCTGGAGAATATTTGTGAAAAGATTTTGAAGATCGATTATAACGGCACCACCATAGCTATGGACTATGGAAATATAGATGTTAATGGGAAAAAAGTGCATATTTTCACTACTCCTGGTCAGGAAAGGTTTAAATTCATGAGAGAAATTCTTTCACAGGGTTTAAATGGTGCTATCGTGGTAATTGACAGTTCAAGGGGTTTTACTTCCACCGATGAAAACATCATCAAAAGATTGAATTCCAATAACATTCCTTATGTGATTTTCGCCAATAAACAGGATATCAATCCTGGGGAATTGGATAATGATGGTATTCATGATGTACCAATAATTCCCACCATAGCGAGTGAGGGTAAAGGTATAAAAGACGGTTTAAACATTCTATTAAATCTAATGAAAAGTTGATAAACTAAAAAATTTGATAATAAGAGAGATTAAAATCCAAGGGATCAGATCTGACATCATGAGGGACTTATTTTTAGAAACTATTATCTGATTTAGGGGTAGATGCTCATTAAAGATAGTATAAATAAAATCATGGCTGTTTTGGAAGAAAACTACTCTTTAAGAGTTTTTGAAGGTAGAGACCCTTACCGGGTTTTAATCAGGACTATTTTATCCCAGAGAACCCGTGATGAAAATACTGATCAGGCTTCCAAGAGACTTTTCTCAAAATATAAGAATGTGAAAGAAGTTGCCAGTGCAGATGTGGTTGATCTAGAGGAACTTGTTAGGCCCGCGGGTTTTTATCATGTTAAAGCTCGTAGAATAAAGGAAGTATCCCAAATTATCCTGGATGAATACCAGGGAATCGTGCCCCACACTGTTGAAGAGTTATTAACCCTTCCAGGGGTTGGTAGGAAAACTGCTAATTGTTTATTGGTTTATGGTTTTGGTAAACCAGCTATCTGTGTGGATGTCCATGTACACCGTATATCTAACCGTATGGGTTTAGTAGTTACTAAGAATCCGGACCAGACTGAAGTTGAACTTATGAAAATTGTTCCCCGTAAGTACTGGTTAGAAATCAATGATTTGTTGGTGCAATTTGGTCAGACCATCTGTAAACCCATCAGTCCGTTACATGAAATCTGTCCGGTTAGTGAATTCTGTAAATTTTATCATGATCATTCTAGTTTTTAATTTCCATGGATAATCTTTGATATTTTTTATGGAATTCTAACCATAATAAATTGTTATATTAATAAAACAAAGTTTATTTTGATTTTTCATAACAGAATAGTAAGGTTTTAATATGTTTCTGTTATATTAATAAACAAAAATAATTAGTGGGATACATATGACTTTTAAGGATGCAGTGAAACTGTCAGAAAATATAAAAAATTTCCCAGGAATCCAATCTGTAGTCCTTTTTGGCGATATAGCAACAGGAAAAAAACCATCCCCACAATCAAAAATAGATATGGCCATCATTTACTCAAAAAAAGATAGAGAAATAATTAAATGGATAAGATATCTGGCCACTGATAAATTTAAACTACATCACTTAACCACTGACGAACTAAAAGATAATCCAAAAGTTGTAGATGCCTTATCAGGTGAAGGAATCCTTTTACAGGGCAATCCAGTGGTTTTATCATTGAAAGAAATGGAACTCAAACCTAAGATGATCATATCCTACAACACCACTGAACTTGCACAAAACGATAGAAGCAAATTAAACAGAGCACTATTTGGGGGTGTATCCACATATCTCCAAAGAAATGTTCGAAAAAGGAAGAATTATCCGGGACTAGTTGAAAAATTACATGCAGAGCATATAGGAAAAGGTGTTCTTCTCATAGATAAAAGAAATGCATCAGAAATAACCAATACACTAAACGGATTCAAAGCCCAATATAAAGAAATACCAATCTGGACCCATTAAGTATAATTCCTAATTTTAATAGTTATAAAACTCTTTAAATGAAGTTAAAAAAAATAAAAAAGAATATAAAATTTTAAAATTATTTTTAACAGCTCAGTTCAATATCTGATGCCTTAACTGTTTTTCTTCCAGCGTGTTTAGCGTAATTAACAGCTTCTCTTGAAATCTCTTCACCTTTCTCTTCAAGATATTTAGCTAAGGCATTTACTGCATCTTCACTAACTCTCTGAGCACCCGCATTTTTTAATATTCTTCCCACAGGAGCAATTGGTAATTCAGCCATATTATCACCTCGATGGAGTATAAGAGCCCCATTGTATTTATATCTATCGATTTTAATTCTTAAATTACCATCATAATCCGAGATTTAATAAAAATCTGCCTGTCATATAGATCCATCAACTTAATTTTCAGCATTGAACATCAACTGCTATCTATGATATTTATGATATCAAGTGGGTCAATCTGAATCAGTATTATAAAAAATAAGTCAATAGAGAAAATCTAAAAATTTTATCATTTAGATTTAGTTTCTAAAGCCAGAACTTCTCCAGCGAAAGCCTGTAAAACCTCTTTGGACAAGCCTTCTACGAATTTCAGTGAACCTGCACACTCATGACCACCACCATCTACACCAGCTTCTGGGATTTCCTCCATCAATCTCAATATGATGGTGTTAAGATTAAAACCGAAGATCTCATTAACCGCATCAGTAGCTCTGATAACTCCAAAATCAGGACCATAAGCCAGTGTAATGATGGGTTCTTCCTCACCATATTTCTGCACCATCTGGTCATGCACATAGCCGCAGGTTTTCCCGGGAGCAGGGAAGGTGAATTTATGAGCGAATTTCTCCACATCTAATACGTTGAAAATGATGTTATTAGCCAGTTTTTGGGTTTTAAGATTGGGTAGTGCTGCTTTTAGTTGCCATTCCACTCTTCTCTGGGATTCATTATATAGGGTATCGACCAGTTTCTGATGTTTCTCACGATTGCCCAGACCCAATATTGTATCGATAATTCCTCTTCCATTCATAAATCGCAAGTAAAATGCTTCAAAATCTATACAACTGGCTATCTTATCCAGATCATGAGCATCGTATCCTTTATCCGCCGCCATCTGAATATACTTATTAGCTTCTGGTGAACGGGCATGGTCACCTACAGCTGCAATACCTGGCAGATGCAATAGTCTGTCTTTAATCTCTGGATTTATCATCTTGGCCAGTTCCACAGCCAGTGCCCCTGCGGTTATATTAGAATCACCACCAACTAGATAGGGATTGACATGCACATCCACATATTCATCTACCGCTACTTTACCCTCCTTGACTTCACCAGGGTAGTGATGATCCACCACTACGACTTCAATATCATATATTTTAACCTTCATCAGTGCTAGAATATCCTCTTCAGTGGAGCCGTTATCCATAAGCACGAGTAGGGGTAATTTCTGTCCATGTCTTTCCAGATCCTCCAGTGCAAATGATAAATCCTTCACTACATCTTCCAATTCATAAAATGGTGCTTTACTAGGGGCTCTTTTGAAAAAATGCCATTCTGCATCGCTGCTATTATTGATCTCTTTTAGGAGTGGGATCACCGCTTTTTCAATGGCAACTCCAGCACAGATACCATCGGCATCGGCATGATGCCTCACCAAAATGGATCTACCATCTAAAATAGCTCTTCTTATGGCTTTCGCAGCTTTTCGCATTGGTTCCTGCAGATCCATCAGTACTTCACTTTCGATGAGTAGTTCAGTATTCTCTGGTTCTGCTTTCTGGTCGAGTGCTTCATCTATTCTTTTCCTTGCTTCCTGCGATTCTGGTCCGTGTAATCTATCTATAGACTCTGATTCTATCTGTATTTTACCACTGTGCAGAGATACTTCACCAACGATCTCTACGATGTTTCCAATATTCAGATGGGGGTAAACCCGGATACCTGGTTGGTCGAATGCCGCTGCCCAGGTGGTGCCTGTTTCATCAGATATGGTGAATATGGTAGGTCCGCTGGTCTGTTGTATTTGTATGATCTCACCTATCAGTAGTACTGATTTACCCATGGAGTTAGTGGTTATGTCACCTATTCTGGTACGTGCAATGTTCCTTTTGAGTTTTACCAGCTGATAACCATCTTTAACTTTGCTGGGGGAAATTTCAACTTCTCCTCTTCTCTGTTTAATAGCGTTTACCTTAACGATGATCTCATCACCTTTACTGTAGGATGGTGAGTTCATTCTAAGCAAACCAAAGAGGTTCTTGCTTAAACTTACAAAAACACCGTAATTTTCCACTCGACTGATTGTTCCTTTATAATTTGCACCGAGCTCTAAATCTTCTACTTCACAGTTTGCAGGTAGTAAGTAAACTTGAGACTTAGTATCTTCCTTACATTCAGAGCAATAATCCCCTGAATCTATGGTTTTTCCACATTTTTTACAGGTGTTTATCTCACCCTTTCCATCACATGCCGGACATTTCTCCCGCACTTCAATCTCACCTTTTCCTTTGCAGATGCTGCAAGGGACTTCCTGTTCCTCATCAAGCTCGAATCTTTCTCTAGCCTGACTGGAAACTCCCTTTATGTGTTCTTTTAAATTTAATTGGCTTTTAACTCCAGTTCCATGGCAGCTTTCGCAGATCTTGTAGCTGATCACCTGGTAACCTTTGCCTTTACATTCTGTACAATTCAATAAAATTCACCCTTGTAAATAATTTCATTCTTTTCAAATCCGATTATAATTAAACATGAATATTAGTGAGGATAAACTTTACTCATTCTTATAGATGAGGGATTTTACAAGTAATAAAAAGAGATGACGGGGGATTTGTATTGGGTATGGAATGGGATGAACTTAAAAAAAAATATGATAAACTATTGGAAGAAGGTGAAATAGTACCACTATGGAAGCTAAGGAAATATCAGGGCATATTTACGGATAAGGCTGTTAAGCTGGACCCTGATGGAAAGATGGGATCTATAGATAGTTTTAGTGAAGGTGATAAAGTTCTGGTAATTCACTGGGAAGACTATGTAAAATGGTACTTAGGTATGCACCATGTTATGGACATTGTTAGGGAAGATAGGAAGAGGGAGTAAGGAATTAAGCATGTGAAAAAATTTGGAGAAAAAATCATATTTCTATTGGTTATTTGAATTTGTTAGGGTTTTGTTTCACTATTTCTTCCCTGTTCTTTTTGTATTGAATAGCTTTGTCCATGAAATCATTGGCTAGGCTGAGATGTTCGTTGGCACTGGATGTTTCATTGTTCTCTAAAAGAGTTATGGCTGTTTTTAATTCTGATGTGGCATTTAATTTGGCCTGTACCTCGAATAGGGCATTCTGTATGTAATCTATATAAATACCATCATTCGCATTTTTAGCTGAGTTTAAAGCTGTTTGGGCTGATGTTTGAGCTGATGTATATTCAGTATTGGCATTGTTCGCATCTGTAAGTGCCTGATTAAGACTTAATTTATTGGTATTGGTGGCTGATTGATTGTAATATTCATCTCCCTTTTTAAGATGATTGTTTATGGATATGGTCATATCATTGATGCTACTTACATCTGATTGGATGCATCCGGATAAGAACACGATGGCTAATACCACAGCTATAATAATAACTCTATTCATTTTTTATCAACTTTTGATGGTAAATCCCTTTTTTTAATCAATGAATATATTAAAGATTTGATCTGATAAATAAATTTAATGGTAATCCCTTTTTTTAATCAATGAATATGTTCAAAGATTTTATCAGATAAAATAAATTATTTTATCAACTTAATAAATTATTCTTTTGATTTTATTAAAAAAAATAGTATGGTTAGGATCTGATCTTAACCAGGATATTAGTATGTTAATATATTTCTAAGATCTCCATAGACCGTGAATACTACAATATTCTCTTATTTGTATTTGGTTTATATCTTTTTTATTAAGTTTGAATTCTGCTTCTGGTTTATCCCCTGGTTTCAAGAGCTTTCGATAAATCTTTCCATCAGCTAGGATCTCCACCATTTCAATACAATGATTTTCTTCCATAGGATGGGGTATCGAGCCTATTTTTACTTTAACACACTCATTGGTTTCTTCCATAACTGGTAAATGTTTCTCTGTTCCTACTCCTTCTTCTTTTTCTTTTAAAAGTTCCATGGGATTTTTACAACATTCAAGTATTCCATTACTATTATGTAAGATTTCCACTATGTTGCCACAGATGTTACAACGGTATATTTCTTGTTTTTCTGTCATGTAATACCTACTTGAATTTTTGTTAAAAAAAAGATTAATACTCCTCACAGAGTATGTAGAAATACTTAGTTGGATGGTCACAGGCCGGGCATTTTTCTGGTGGTTCTGTGCCTTTTGAGGTGTATCCACATTTTGTACATGTCCATCGTACTGGTTCTTCCTTTTTGAACATGGTTCCTGCTTCCACTTGATTCAGGAGTTTTGTGTATCTTATTTCATGATGTTCTTCTGCTTTGGCTATGGAGCGGAGACGTTTAGCAATATCTGCTAAGCCTTCTTTATCGGCTATTTCTGCAAATTCAGGATACATCTCAGTGTGTTCATAATTTTCTCCAGCTATAGCTGCCTTTAAATTGTCTGTAGTATCCCCCATGATTAAAGGCGCTGCTGCATCTACAGAAATTTCATCAACATCTTCACCCATTTTAACCTTAAGTTCCTGTATCATTCTGAAAAGCCATTTAGCATGCTGCCTTTCTTGTTCGGCTGTTTCTAGAAATATTTCAGCCATTTTAGGATATCCATCATTTTTTGCCTGTTTAGAATAAAAACTATACCTATTTCTAGCCTGACTTTCTCCTATAAAAGCTTTTGTAAGGTTTTCTAAAGTTTTCTGCATATTAACACCATTTTATTATTTAAAATTTGAGTTATTAATATTTGTTTATATTATTTTTTATAATTTTCTCAGATGAATTAAAAATATTTTAATGTCAATAAAACATAACCCTATATAAATTTAAATGAAATAACTTCCATAGTTTCGTGAAACAGGCCCAATGGCTACTTCATTTCTACAAAAATTGAAAAAAATATCCTCATTCTATTAAAAGATAATGATTAAAAACTTTTATATATTATGCGTACCATATTATCTATCAATATTAATAAAAAAATTTATTTTTTAAATTAGGAGGAGATAATTATTAAAACAAATGTAAAAATAATATTTTCAGTGTTGATATTCTTAAGTTTATTTATAACCTTAGATACAGGATTTGCAGCTACTGATAATTCTTCAAGTAGCATAATAACCAATTACGAAGGAAACAACCAGTCCACCACTGAAAATTCTATTAATTATGCTGCCGGTTCTACAAATTCAGTTATAACCGTGAAAGTGTTAATTTACAATGGAAATTATGCAGCTTCCAGTTGTGTTAACGGTATTAAAACCTCATTAGATTCAGCTAATACTAATAATCTTGTTCCAGGATATTATTTCAGTTATGCCACATCCACAGTCATCAACTCATCAACACTATCTGGTTACGACGTGTTGGCCATGCCCGGCGGAAGCGGAGGATACTACTACCTCAACAGCAGTAACATCAGCGGCAGTGCCATTAAAAGCTTCGTTTCTAATGGCGGAGGTTACCTGGGAATCTGTGCTGGTGCATATTCAGCAGCTTATTATACCCAGGATTATTACAATGGTTGGGGATTAGCACCTAATGTTACCTGTACTCATCCCAATCATGAAGGTGATTTAACCGTACAAATCACCTCAACAGGTGAGGATGTTTTAGGAATCAATGGTATTGTGACCCTGGCCCATTACAACGGCCCGGCCATGTACGCAAGTGGAAATGCCATAGTATTTGCCACCTACGCCGATAACATTATCAAATCAAATGGAATGGCAGCTATAGTGGGTGATTTTTATGGACAGGGAAGAGTTGTTCTCAGCGGCCCCCATCCTGAACTGGATCCTCAAGTTCCAATTATCATCGCCAACCTAATTGTATGGGCAGCTAACTATTCAGGAACACCTGTTGACACTTCCAGCCTAGCATCAATAGCCCAGATTGGTAGTGCTGCGGCCAGCGTTAAATCTCAGTATGAGGCTAATAAGGTTTTACCTAGCAGTATAACGGTTAATGGTAATCAGCTTACCATGGCCCAGTTCGCCTATCTCTTAGCCAGCGCTACTGTTAATCTTAACAGTGGATCTACAGCACCAATAACCATTGAAAATGTAGATGCAGCTCTTAGTCCTTCGGGTTCTATTAAGTCTGGTAGTGTTTATAAGTCTGAGTTTGTTTCTATGGCGCAGAGTTTGTTGTCTTATGTTTCGGTTAATGGTAAGGCTCCGAATTATTTGACGAGTTCTCTGGGAAACATGGACTTCACTAATTTAGTATACATGTACAGTAAAATATTGAATTATTATCAAAGTTATAGTAGGTTGCCTAATTATGTTTCTATGACAGCTTCCTCTTCTGGAACTACACCTACACCTACACCCACTACCACAGTTACTATGTCTCAGGTGGGTTCTGCTGCAGCTACAGTGAAAAGTTACTTTGAAACCAATAAGACCTTACCAGGCTCGGTTACTATCGCCAGTCAGAGTGTGTCCATGCCTTCCTTATTGAATCTATTAACCATAGCCACTATACAGGCTAACACCGGTTCCACATCAGCTATAACCTTAAAAACAGTTAACACAGCTACCAGTCCTTCAGGAACCATCAAATCCGGTAACATCATGAAAACAGAGTTCATAACCCTAGCACAAACCATTACATCATACATAACAACCAACAACAAAGCACCAGACTATGTAACCTGCTCCCTAGGAAACCTAAGCTTCCAAAACGCATTATACATGTACAGCAAAATAATGAACTTATACAAAACCAACA
>JAJFTX010000051.1 GCA_021372715.1 Methanobacterium sp.
ATTGGGGGACAACCGGTATTCCTTCCTGTCTCAACATACCATCAATTGTTGTTCCGCAAACGGTGTCTAGTTTGTAACAGTTTTCAATATTTTCTGGCCTGCTTAGTTTAACATAGGGACTAACTGATAATCCCTTGGCGAAAACTTCCTTTAAAATTTCTATGATCCCTTCACTGTCCCGGAATAACGATGTATTAACCACCACATTCCCCTTAGGTAGATGGGGGTTTAAAGTGGTCTTATAGATCATATTTTCGAATTTAGAAAAAATAAAGTCGACCTGATCGTATATTAAACCTTTTTCAAGCTCTTTAAGACCGATCGGGGTTATTTCTCTACCAGCATAACCTTTACGTTCTGTAAATCCTTTTTCATCCAGAATTCGCATGTGATATCTAACGGCGCGTTCTCCCAGATCGTAACCTTTCTTTTTAAGCTCGAGAGCAATAGTTTTCGCTCCGAGTACTTCGTCTCGGTCAGCTAGAATCCTTAAGATTTCCATCATTTTACGATCAGTTTCATCTGGCATGTATTCACCATTTTTAATGGATTTTTTTAAAATTAATACCTTGTATGTTGTTTATGATGGATTTTATTTAAATATTTTTAAAAAATAAGAAAAAGAAAAGAAGAATTTTGAGGGATTAAATCATTAAATATTTATCCAATTCGTACGGGAAGACTTGTATTCTGTAATCGTCCCATTCTTTCTTCTTATTTTCCATGAATTTAGTATATACATGTTCTCCTAAAGAGGATTTTACTACTTCATCCTTTTCCAGAGAATGATATGCTTCCCATAGGCTGGAAGGAAGGGTTTCTATGCCTAATTTATTTAATTCATCAGAATCTAGTTCAAAGACATCAATTTCTGTCGGTTCGCCAGGGTGGATTTTATTTTTAATACCATCCATTCCTGCTTCTAGCATAGCTGCAAAGGCAAGATAGGGGTTACAAGATGGATCAGGGCATCTGAATTCAACTCGGGTACCGTTACCACGGGATGCGGGTATTCTTACCAGGGTTGATCTGTTTCTTAAACCATAAGCGATGTATACTGGTGCTTCGTATCCTGGTACTAATCTTTTATATGAGTTGACTGAAGGTGCAACTACAGCGGATAATGCTTTAGAGTGTTTCAGAAGACCTCCTGTAAAGTAAAGGGCTTCTTCTGATAACTGATTTTCAGCATCAGGGTCGAAGAATATATTTTTACCATCTTTAAATAAGCTTTGGTGGCAGTGCATTCCACTACCATTTACTCCGAAGAATGGTTTAGGCATGAAGGTTACCATGTAACCTAAATTATCAACTATGGCTTTGATGGCTTGTTTGAATGTAATTACTGCATCAGCTGTTTTCATGGCTTTGTCGAATTTGAAGTCTATCTCATGCTGTCCTGGACCTACTTCGTGGTGGCTTACTTCTATATCGAAGTTAAGTGATTCAAGTCCCAGAACAAGCTCTCTTCTCACATCTGTTCCTTGGTCAACGGGTTCCACATCGAAGTAAACACCATCATCTTGAGGTACGATGCATCCTGTTTCATCCTCGCCGATGATGAAGAATTCTGGTTCAGGACCGATGTTATATTCATATCCTTTTTCATGAACCTTATCTAAAGCTCTTTGTAGTATGTACCGAGGATCTCCTTCGAAAGGTTTTCCATCAGGCCAGTAAACGTCGCATATGAACCGGCAGGTACCCTGTTCTTCCGGTCTCCAGGGGAGTGGGGAAAAGGAAGCGGGGTCTGGTTTTAAAATAAGGTCACTATCGTTTATATCTACAAAACCATCAACAGATGAACCATCAAAAAGAAGTCCGTCTTTAATAATATCTTCTATATCTCCTGGTTTGACCAGGGGGATTGCCATGTTTTTAGGAGTCCCATTTATATCTACGAATTGCAGCCTAACGAATTTAGTGCCGCATTTTTCAATGTCTTCTATTACTTTTCCTATTTCATCTGACATAAGTTACCTCCATGAGAATAAATTTACACCGGAAATATGTTTCCTTTTATTGCTTATAAATGTTTGGATAAAAAAAACACCTACCCGAAAATCCATGAAAGGACAGAAATATCTAAAAAAACAATTTTTTTTCCAAAAAAATAGACAATATTTAATCTTTGATTTAGAAACGGGTCATTTTAAACAAATTTTTATATAATTCTATTAATTTGACAAGAAATAATCACAAATAAAATCTTAATTTTAAAAAAACTTATAAAATAAATAAATGGGGGGGGGGGATTTACCTCCCTTAAACATGTTTGCAGTGTTGATTCAGTTGATTAAGTATAAGTTGATATAATACTGTTTACACTGGCACAGGTGACAGAATATGATTGGCCCCACCAATATTTCTTGGTTACTAATGAGGGATCAAAATTCACCCAAGTGCCTCCTAATAACACTTGCACCCATCTATGATTACTTGCTTCCACGGAAGCTCCTTGTACTATCCGAACGGTGTAACCGTTATCATGTAGTACTTGTGCTGTCCAGGCTGATAGGCCCCAACAATCTCCTAGGCCGGTACTTTCAACACCGGCTGCAGTGGTCGATGCTCCATATTGATGGTTCAAGTATTTGTATATATAACTCTGTAGAGTTGATAAACCAGCAGTTCCTGATAATCCATTTAATAATCCATGTCCAAGGCTGGTTGTTCCTGTTCCAGTAATAGTAGTTGCTGTATCATTTCCTAGGTATGGTAGGAAGTCGTTTATGGCTATTTTGTTTCCTGAGATGGTTACGTAGCTGGGTAATCGGTTGTTTGTTGCTTTGAATGTGTTTACTCGAGTAACTGCGTCTTGTATTTGTGCATTTGTATATGTTACTCCGTTTATCACTGTACTGGTTGTGCTTGTGGTGCCTGTATTTCCTTCGCTAGTTGTACTGCTGTTTCCTAAGTATGCTTGGAAGTCGTTTATGGCTATTTTGTTTCCTGAGATGGTTACGTAGCTGGGTAATCGGTTGTTTGTTGCTTTGAATGTGTTTACTCGAGTAACTGCGTCTTGTATTTGTGCATTCGTGTATGTTACTCCGTTTATCACTGTACCGGTGGTACTTGTTGTACTTGTAGTTCCGGTATTTCCTGTTCCTTCGCTAGTTGTACTGCTGTTTTCCAGGTATGGTAGGAAGTCGTTTATGGCTATTTTGTTTCCTGAGATGGTTACGTAGCTGGGTAATCGATTATTTGTTTCTTGGAACGTATTCACACGATCGTTTGCGTCTTGAATCTGTGCTGCTGTATATGTATTTCCATTGATTGTGGTTTGACTTGAATCAGTAGCAAAAGAGCTACCTGCTATTGCTATGCAAGAAATTAGCATTATGCCTAATGTTATTAATAAATTTCGCTTAATTTTACCGCCTCCGTATCCTATGAAATATGATCATAGGACTGTTTGGGATAGATGATGATCACTTGAGAATAGTATATAAAGGTTTTGGTTTTTTTCTCAAAATAAGACGTTCATACGTCTCTTTTTCCCATTTAACACTCCTTATGCGCTTTACTAAATGATGTTTTTTGGATACCTTTTCTCTGTTAATATTTTCAGTAATTCCCGGCCGGATAATCCCCATTTACAAAAAATAACCCAATTAGAAATTTTCATGCATAAAAGTTCATCCCTTAAAGTATCAAACAAATAAAAATGAGGACTATTTAGTAAAAAACAATTATATAAAGATTTAAATAATATTATAAATAATTATAAGACCTACATATGCTAATTAACAGATTTTAAGCTTTATTTCTAATTTATAAGAATTTAAAAAAAATTTAATAATTTTATTTCTGGGATTTATTTGGAATAAATAGAGAGTTTATTTGAAAAATTAAAACATTTTAATTATATTCATAAAATTTCTTAAAATCAGGGAGAGCCCTTTGAAAAAAAATCATGTAACAAATTTTTTATCTATATTAATGATCTTTACTATTAACCCAAAAGACAACTATTAAAAGATACTTCATAAATTTGAACTAATTTTTACAGTTTCAATAGCCCCTAATAGCATTGATTATTGTTGATATAATCTGCTTATTTCAGTTTTAAATGAGCGATGAACCTTCTCCGCACCAACCAAATCAACTCCCAGATCCCAATCAGAAGGGTGTAATATGAAGGGAAATGACTGTTCACCACCCAAACCCCCATGACTTCCTACCAATTCCTCAAAAGCAGCTACTTCATTCTTTTCAGGGTCATATAGGCTATTAACCAGAACATCTGGTGTGTATTTGAAACAATCAGTTCTCCGAATATGTTCTGCTGCATTAACTCCAAAATTAGCTAAAGGATTAACCCCTTCAATACTATCATCATCTAAATAATACGTTCCATTATTACCTATTACCACAGCTCCATGTAAATCAGATTTAACCAAGATAAAACCGATACCTTCATGTTTGGCCAGTCCCGGGATAAGATCTGGATACATCAGGTTCATCTGCTCATAAGTAAGCCTATCAACATGATCAGTTAAATAAACTAATCCCATATTCCCAGAAGCCAGAACCATCACATTAAAATCCTCATTACTAAGTTTATCTTCTTTTTCATCTATCTTGTACTTTTGAATATAACTTGTTACACCCTTAGTCTGATCCTTAAAAAATCCGTTAAATCTATCCACAGGAGCTTTGAAGGCATCTGAAAAATGATCACCAGTACTGGGAGATATATCTGCGAATATTCGAGCATCTGGCAATAAATTCTTAACCAGATCTTCCAATGTAAGACCATAACGTTGTTTAAATGTAGCTCCGTTGGTCTGTCCATGATCTGAATGAACCACCAACTCATAATCCCTAGGGGATAACCGAGATGCCATCTCCACTCTATGAAACTGCTTATCAATATTCCTAAGGGCATAAAAAGCATCTTCATCCCTCACTCCGGAGTGATGGGCTATTTCATCATAACCCAAATACGTAACATAGGAAACATCAGCATGGCCCTTTAAAATATCCCCAATTAATGCTAGGGTAGTTATTTCTCTTAAAAATACATTAGCCCCTGCTCTAACGAAGGGGAATATAATCCCACGGACTATTCGGGGGTTTATATTTCTGATAAGATGTATCATTTGGGAGTTGTAATCTAGAAAGGCGTCCCATAAAAATAAACTCACTATTCGACTGAAGTTGGTAGAGTTTGAGAAAACATACTTCCATGCTTTATTATAAAACCTACCAATATCCTTCATCTGACTAAAAGTGAAAATAACATCCTCAGCATCCCCTGAGAAAAGATTGGATCTGCTAGTACCATTAGTCGAAAGCAGACCATCCCCATCGGATATGCGTTTTTCTATTATGGGTGCATCACTTAATCCAGTTGAAACCATGAATTTATTATCATTTTCTTTTTCAACCCATCTAAATGCAACAATATTCTCATTATTCCCATGTAAAAGTCCCGCTTGGCTGGCACTTGTCTGACTGGATAGATCTGTTTCCCATCCTTTAACTTTATGACTACCCTCATCCATCCATCTTTTAAGAGTAGGCATATCACCCCTTTCAACGGCTTCCATTAGAACATTCTTGGATAATCCGTCTATTTCCAAGAAAATTACTCCAGGGGTGTTTTTTATTTTTTTCTTATCTATTTTTTTCACTTGCTTCCGGATATTCCGATACCAGACAGCATCATCATCGATGGTCACCAATGCATTAAGCAGGGTAGAAATTGCGGCCATGGCTATGGGAGTTAAAATCAGAGCAGCTCCCTCAATGGTAATCCCATCTACGAAATTAGTGGCTAACCAGATTAAAGCTCCATTAATTAATAATGCACCTACTCCCACAGTTAAGACCATAAAAGGAAGTAAAATACGTGATAAAATGGGCCATAACAATGCATTCAAGATTCCAACAATGGCAGCCGCCACAAAGGCAGTTTCCCAAGTATCCATCCATAAACCAACAGAAAGATAATCAATTAATAGAAATCCTAATGAATATCCAATCCATAGTATAATTGTCCTATAAAACCAATAGAGTCTAGATTTATGATATAATTCATCATAGTTTACCATTAAATCGACCTTTGAGTTTGAATTTCTTCTTGTATTTATTTTAATTTAATCGAAACAATTGGTTAAAATAAAAAATAAGTTAGAAATTTGAATGGATAGGGGTTCTGCCAATTTAAAGTTCATTATAGAATGGGATAATATTTTTTGATTTCATGTTCAGTGACCTGCACCCGGTATTCATCACATTCCATCTTCTTCAAGGATATGAACCTTTCAAAACTATGGGAACCCAGAGTCTCCCTAACCAAATCAGAGCTCTCCATGTACTTAATAGCTTCTTCTAAACTTATAGGTAAAGCTTTGATGCTCTTTTCTTTCCTTTGTTCATCGGTTAATCCATAAAGATTAAGTTCCATAGGTTCAGATAATTCATAACCCTCTTCAATACCTTTAAGACCAGCCATAAGCATCACTGCCAGTTGTAAGTAGGGATTCCCTGAGGGATCAGGACATCTGACCTCCACTCGGGTGGATGTTTCTCTTCCTGGTTGATATGTGGGTACCCTGATCAATGCGGAACGATTACGGTTAGACCAGGCGATATAGACTGGTGCTTCATAACCAGGAACCAATCTCTTATAAGAATTAACCCATGGGGCAAGTATGGATATTATTTCAGGAGAATGACGTAATATGCCTGCTGTATATGATTTAGCATAATCAGATAGGTGATATTGATCATTTGAGCTGAAAAAAGCGTTATTTTCCCCTTTAAATAATGATTGGTGCACATGCATACCGGATCCATAGTCATTTAATAATGGTTTAGGCATGAAAGTAGCGTAAACACCGTATTTTGCAGCGATCTCTTTCACAGTTATTCTGTAAGTAACCATGTTATCCGCCATCTTTAGGGCATCATCATATCGCATATCTATCTCATGCTGGGAGGATGCAGCTTCATGATGGGAGTATTCTACCTTAATTCCCAGTTTTTTAAGTGATAATACGGTTTCTCTTCTCAGGTTGGTGGCCACATCTAAAGGAGTTTGGTCAAAATATCCGCCACTATCCAGTGGTTCGGGTTTTTCAGAGGATTTGAAATAGAAATATTCCAGTTCTGGACCCACATAGAAATGGTTAAAACCCATCTTCTCCATTTTACTAAGGGCTCTTCTTAGTATATAACGAGGATCGCCTTCATAGGGTTTCCCTCCTGGTTTTCTGATATCGCACATCATCCGGGCAACTGCATTCTCCTTAGGTCTCCAGGGCAGGACGACAAAAGTGTCAGTATCAGGCATAGCGATCATATCAGATTCTTCTACATCCTGAAAACCAGTTATACTGGAACCATCGAATCCCATACCTCGAGTTAAAGCATTTTCAAGCTCATCCTGAGTAATGGCGAAACTTTTCAACAAACCATTGATATCCGTAAACCACAGTCTAATGAACTCCACATCATTTTCTTGAACTTTTTCAAATATCTCATCCTTAGATGGCATTTTAATAACTCCCTGAGATGCAATAAATAAATAAGTTAATTATCATCTAAAGTATTAATAATCTTAAATTTGATGTTTAACAGTATAAAAAGGTTCTTTTTTTAAAAGATCAAACATCAGAACTTCCGGAGCCATTAACACCTGCCCCTTATCAATAAGTAATTTAACAGCTTCAAAGGACTGTAAACACCCCAATAAATTGGGAACCGGCCCTATAACTGGGGGAGGATTTAAATTTAACTTTTGAATCCGATCTACCACATCTTCAGTTAAATCTTTATTATATGATGGTAATTTAAATAATTCTTCATATTCTGGTGTATCACGTGTGAAAGTGGTGATTTGACCCATAGTACCATGAACAGCCCCATGTATAAATGGCATATCTAATTCAAAGGCGTTTCTACTCACTAAAATACGTGATATTAGGTTATCCAGGGCATCTATTAACACTGCGCTGTCTTTTAATATTTCTTCCACATTTTCCTGATTTAATTCACCATTAATCGCTTCAACCTCCATGTGCGGGTTGATGGACAGTAACTTGTCTTTGGTGGCCTGGACTTTGGATTGGCCTATATTATTGAATTTGCTCATAAGCTGTCTATTAATATTAGATACATCAAAAGAATCTCTATCAACAATTAATAGATTTTCTGCGCCCATTCTGGCCAGCATTTCGATTGCAGCGCCTCCAATTCCGCCACAACCAATTACAGTGATCTTTGAATTTTTAATTTTCAACTGTTCTTTTTTATTTATAATATCCTTCTGGCGGGTTATCATATCCCAATAGGGACTTTTATCATTTTTATCTGACATTTTAGAAACCTAAACAATGATAATTTTCCAATTTAATATTATTTAGTAGTTGAAGATGTTAATGGTTCAATTGTGATTTTGTTTACCATGTTAATCTTAATTATACACATTATAATAAAATTTTTGTAAAATAATTCTTATTTTAATTTTTTTGAAGCTCAAAATTTGCTTAATCAATTATAAAATAAATAATTATTATTTTTAGATGTCCCCTTAAAATTAAAATAATTATTAAATAGTTAAAATTTTAAAAAAAGCATGAAAAAATGCCGGGGGCGGGATTCGAACCCGCGGCCTCACGGTATCCCAGATACAAAGTCAGAGCACTTGCTTAATACCCTATGAGCCGTGCGCTCTAACCAGCTGAGCCACCCCGGCGTGGCTTATAAGACATCGGATTTTATTTAACTTAAATCTTTCTATCTATACGGGGTTGCTAAAATCTCATTTGAAAGTTTTTTTCCCTACTTTACGAGGGATCATCGATGAAAATTTTTACCAAAATAATTTTTGTATTTTTATATATCCTTTTATATAAATTAATTATTTAGTATTTATCAGATAAGATCAACGATTGTGGGCTGTGTTTTCATGGAAGATAATGATAAGCATGTTATAGAGGCATTGGGCAAAAGTAAAATATTAATAAGAGATGGAAAGGTATTAGAAGTATCTGAT
>JAJFTX010000063.1 GCA_021372715.1 Methanobacterium sp.
GATGTCGAATCTCTATGAGGTCATATTTCACTTCCTCTAGGTCTACATCTACTGTACTGCCTAATGTATCTCCTGATAATTGCACCATAACCGTACAGCTTTTTTTTCCATCTTTAAGTACGCATGTGTCGATGTTTATAACTTCACCTGGAGTGAAAACCCTATTATATGATAATTCAACCTTATCATAGGTTTTTACACTTTTTTTAATGTATTCTATTGCCTTTTCACAATCCATTGTAATATTTTTAACCAAGAAGGGCACGCTCCTTGTAACTTATTATTTTATTTTATCTTTTTTATGATTTATTTAATTATCCTCTACAATGATCGTTGTTAATTGTTCTCCCTTGGTGTGCCTTATTTCTATGATATCATCCTTGATGGCATGCATATTTACTTCTACTGTATCATTAACCAGTTCTCCATTTAGATGAATTCTTAGTATCAGGTTTTCTTCACCAAATTTATCCTCTAAGATAACCCCTAAAACTGTTCCAGGAGCGTAGATTCTGTTGTAAGATATTTCTATGGTGTCATGATCTTGAACATTCTCTTTAATGTATTCTATTACTTCATCAGGATTTAGAATTATTTCTTCTTCCATAAAATCACAACATTATGTTGAATTTAAAAAATAATTTAAAAAAAAAAATTTTAAAAAGGAACTATAAAAGTTCCCTGTTTTTCTCTGCATTCAGGTATAATCCGCCTTTACCGTTTAAGGCGATATCTCCAGTGTATTTAATGTATTTACCAGAGAAACTTTTACCATCGATTTCCGGGTCTTTAACGATCTTGTCAAAGACAAAACCTTCCAAGAGGATGCCTAATTTTCCGTTGATGAGTATGTTACCATTTTTCATCTGACCACCTGGCCAGCGAGTTACATCTCCATCTATCTGGATGAAACCTTTGGTCATGTGAATTCCGGCTAAAATATCACAGTTTCCTTTGACATAGATTTCTCCACCGGATAGACATTCTCCTAGTTGTTTTCCAGCGTTTCCGTGGAGGGTTATTTTACCTCCGCTCATTCCTCTCCAATCACCGATGTAAGAGCATCCGCAGAATTCTCTGGTGCTGCCCATGATTTCTAGTTCTCCGCCCTTCATTTCACGGCCAGCGTAGCTTTCAGCGTCACCATTTACGGTGATTTTGCCGCCGGTCATTTCTGCTCCACAGTGAAGGTCTGCGTCTCCGTTTACTATGATCTCTCCGGCACTCATTTTACAGCCGATATATTTTACTCGGCCGCAGTCACCTTCTAGGATCATTTTAACTTCTTCAGGCCCTTCTGCAGTGCCTTCTACTTCTAAGTCGAAGTAATCGGTTAATGGGAATCTTTTGTTTCCAACTGGTACCTGATAGTTTTCGAAATCATCTTTCTCCCAGTCAAATACTTCATCTGGAATTAATTCATCGAATTCTAGGGCAATTTGGGATTTTTTCTTTAAGGTTAAGGTTATTGTTTTCACTCTTAATACCCCCTTATTTACCTGCCTGGACCTCTGTTACAATTGGGTAAGGTGTAAAGTGGTCGTGTACTTTGTAGTTTTCGAATTTAACAGTGTAGAAACGGTTGAATGTTGGCATTACCTGTTCCATCACGGCTTTTTCCTGTTCTTCGAATCCATTTACATTGGTCCATAGTGTGTGGCTTGGCACGACTTTTACTACTTCTCCATCTTTAACCAATATCTGACCGTCTTTGATGGTGTACATGGCGTTTCCAAAGGCTTTTTCTATGGCAGCTGGTTCTTTAATTGGGTCTATGTCATTGGGGTTCAGGTCGTATACAGCTATGTCTGCATTATAGCCTGGTGTTAATTCTCCTCTGTCCTGGTATCCATAGATTTTAGCGGGAGCCGCCCGGGTTATAGTTGCTATTTCGTTGAAATCATAGTCTCTATCTAAAGATCCTAATGAAGTTCTCTTGTAGGACCATACTCGTACTTCCAAGTTGTCCATCATTTCCTGTCTGCGCTCACTACTCATGAGCCAGGAGATGATTCTAGGGTAGCGGATAAATGGACCGGCATTGGGATGGTCTGTGGTCAGACATACTTGCCATGGGTCTTTGATTAGTAGGAACAGTTCAAGTCCTACAGCCCATTGGAAGGATGAAACAGGTGCTTTTCCAGAGTAAATGAATGGAACAATTCCTGATCCGGTTTCCAGTTCTATGTCCTTGTTAGCCCATTTTAGGCCGTTTAGTTGGTGCAGGTCAAATTCCATAGGACCATCGGCGGTCATGGTTGTGGTTTCATCCAGAGTGATCTGTCCAACATCACAGGTTACGTGTTTATTTTTGTTTATGTAATCTGCAACTTCAGTAGCTCCTGATTCAACATCTCTCCAGCTTGTTCCGGCGTAGGAGTGGAATTGTGCGTGAGTTAGGTGTATAGTCTGATCTCGCATACCACTGCTTTTTTCGATGTCTTTAACGCATTCAAGAGTGTTGATAGTGGTGGGGAAGTTTCCTGGGTGTCCCAGGTCGTTGGGGTGTACGTGTATGGAGTGTGGTAGTCCTAACATTTCATTGGCCTGTGAAAGAGCCCTAAGCACTTCTCTAGCTGTTACGTCAAAGTAGGGTGCAGGGTCATCTATTCCATGGACGTTTCCACCCCAACCCCATGCTTCAGTTCCGCAGGGGTTTACGATTTTTATTCCGTAACCTTTGGTTATTTTGAGCCAGGATGATATGAATGCTGCTATTTCTTCTATCTTTCCTTCTTTAGCCCACTGTAATACAAACCAGTTGTTACCAAATAATGGAAGTGGAGTTACATCTACATTGGGAATGGCCATGATTTCTTCATGGGTGTGTTTGGCTTCCAGAGGAGGCATTGCAGCTTCGGTTACTGTCCCGTAACCCATTCTTGAGTACCTGTACCCAGTTGCAGGGCAGCTAGGTATGGAAAATCCTGATTCTGATCTGCATACGTCTGTTTTTGTAGTTACTCCTTTTCTTGAGTCTTCTGGTCTGTATATCCTTCCAACAACAAGTTTTGGTCCTGCTACGTGTGCGTGGGGGTCTATACCTGCTGGCATGACTATTTTATCAGTTACATCTAGCACTTTAGCATCTGAAGAGACGTTATCAACGATTTTACCATCTTTGAACATGACGTCCTTTTTTTCTCCGGCGATGTTGTTGGCCGGGTCGTAAACTATACCATTTTTTAGTATATATTCCATGAAATCACCTTATTTACTGGCTAATGCAGCCTCTTCATCTTTGATCTTCTGAACTCTTTCTAGTAGCTCTCTAATTATCCATTCGTCGTCTCTGCAGGTTTCAGGTTTGTCGATTGCCTTCTTCATATAGATTGGTACTCCATCCATACGGTAGCTGGTACCTCCACATTCTACTCCTATGAAAGATCCTGGAAGAACAACATCAGCTATTTCTGTGGATGGTCCCCAGTGAATATCAACCTGTATAACTGGAATTTCTGCCAGATGTTTAACTGCACCTCCAGGGTAGTGTGCTCCGGGGTCTGCAGCTATTACCATGAAGACGTCGCATTCTTTTCGGGTTAGAAGGTCGATTGTGTTGGTTTCTCCATTCATGTATCTTTGGTATCCTCGGCAGAAGTCTACACCATATGGGAATCCCATTTCATATGCCATGAAAATGTTGAATCCGTTTACATTGAAGTGACCCCTCATTGGTGTTAGCACCCATTTGGTGTACTCGTTGAGGTCGGTTAACATTTCAATAGCCATGTCAATGTTCCTTTGTTTGGAAAGTGTGTGTGTCAGACCCAGACCGAAGTATAATGCTCCGAACTGGACGTTTTTCATTTTTTCTGCTAATTCCATGATAACTTCTTTTGGTATACCAGAAACATAGTCTTGGTCAATCTCTTTTCCTTTCAAAGCTGCTCTTATTGCGTTGTAGAATCCATAATCACCGTTTTGCTCAAATCCAATCCATATATCGGACATTTTAGCTGTATCACTGTATTTCGGATCCATGGTTACCAAAGTTCGGTCAAATCTACCCCTTTGTCTGAACCATCCCCGGGGGAAAGTAGTGTATCGGGCTAAATGCCGTGGGTGGGAGTTCATTGGGTTACTTCCAGTGTAAACAATCATGTCTGCACGGTTTTTAATTTCTCCTAAGGTCGCGACAGGGTATCCTACGTTCTGTACTGCTTGTAGTGATGGTCCGTGGCAGATGGTTGCCTGGTTGTCTAGTACAGCCCCTACCAGTTCACCCAGTCGGATTCCGTGTTTCATGGTTTCGATGGATGTTTCACTCCAACCGTAGAATATAGGTCGGACTGCGCCGGCTATGAGCTCAGCTGCTTTATCTAGGGCCGTGTCCCAGTCAACTTCTTGTAGTTCGCCGTTTTCATCCCGTATCATTGGCACTAAAAGTCTCTGGTCCATGTCCTCCATAACTTTACTGGCGCCGAGTCGACAGGCGTGTCGTACACCGACTACGTGCCCATCTTTTACTAAGAAATCTAAATCATCGCAATTGCATCCACAGAAGGCGCAGGTACAGTTTTCTACGATTTCATCATAATCAGTTACAGGTGGTTCGTATGCCATTTTAATCGACCTCCTTATTTCTTTTTGAAGACAGGCATTTCACCGAGTGATTCTAACTCAGGTATACCTTCTTCGTCTTCAACATATTTTTTGTAGACGGCTCTCATGAGGTCTGCCATCAATAATACTTCTTCATCAGATTTTTCCACTGTGCAGTAAATACCTTTGTAGGTAGGGTCACAGCAACAGTATGTTTCGTGACTGGTTATTACATTGGCCCAGGGGCCTTTTGGTATAAATATAGTTCCTTCGTGAGGTGCATCTCTGGAATGAACAGCTGAGACAATTACTTCACCCCAATCAGTTGTGACTTTTACGCTTTCCCAATTGGTTACACCTAATTTGGCCATGTCTTTAGGGTCCATGTAAGCGACTCCACACACCTTTCGGTATTCATCCTTACAGGTTGAACCTCTTTTTTTACATGCTCCCTGGTAGATGTCTGAACCAGTATTCAGCATCATGTTCAGCAATTTGTATTCTTTGGCTGTTGGTTCCTCAAATTTAATAACTTTGGGAACGACGGGTTTTTCTATATATGTCATTTTCACACCTCATTCCAGCCAGATAGCATCGGTAGGGCAGAACATTTGACAGGTCCCGCACTTGGTGCATTTATCCTCGCTGAATAATTTAATTACTCCGTTTTCTACCATCATAATTGTTTCTTCTGTTTTGGATCCGTGTCCACCTGCTACTTCTGGGCTGATGGATACGTTTACCGGGCAGGCAACCACACAAACCCCACATCCCAGGCAGTTATCTTGGTTTACTTTTAGTTCCATAATATATCACCTAAAGTTTAGGATTTAAGAGATTCCATCTTGTTTTTCCATGAATTAGATTTAGTTGGGGTGTAATCCACATCTGTTCTTTCGACATCTATAGCATCCACTGGACAGACTTTTTCACATGCTCCACAGTAAATACAGTACTTTTCATCTTTGAATACTTTCTCTACGATCTGTCCTGACTCTGCTGGTTTAGGGAATGATAAAACATCACATGGGCAGATGTCCACGCATGCACCACAAGTTGTACATGTATCCTGATCTATGGTTAATGTACCTTTAAATGCTTTTTTAACAGTTGCAGCATCTACAGGACATATTTCCTGGCACCATCCGCAGTTTACACATAAATCCTCATCAATAAATGAACTTCCTTCAATTTCAGCATCTTCTGGGTTCAGGTCATAGTCTCCATAGGAACAAGTTCTGCAAACTGCTTTTATAGCATCTACTGGACATGATTTTTTACATATGAGACAGTAAACACATTTATCCTTGTCAACTTTGATGTCAGCAGAAACCGTAGGATCAACAGATGTTGGTACGTGATGTTCCATTATAATAGCATCTGCTGGGCACATTTCTTCACAAATACCGCAGTCTATACAGGTTTCTTTATCGATTTCTATTTCACCAGTTACCAGTTTGGATCTGTCAGGTAAACTTCTGGCAATGGTAATTGCTTCTCTGGGACAGGCTGTTTCACATGCTTTACAAAATACACATGTTTCATCATCTATTTCTGCTGATTTAATCAATTTAGGATATGAATCCATTTCTTTTATTGATTTATCATCTATTTTTAGATCTAATGCATCAGCAGGACATCCAACACTGCACATACCGCATAAAACGCATTTATTTTCATCTATAGATATTTTAGACTTTTCAGCGCCTGTTCTTACTATACCACCGATGGGCTCAAGTTCTATTGCATCAACAGGGCATATATCTGCACATATACCGCAGCCAACGCATAATTCGTCTTTGTAGGACCATTCACGTTTTTCATCTGCTGAAGAACGGGTTACACATATGTCCTGGTCTATGACTTCTTTGGTATTAGCAACCATCTTCTACCTCCAAAATTTTTATTGAATTAGTGGGACAAACATCCCTACACATAAGACAACCACAGCACCAATTTGAATCAATTTGTGCTTTGAGATCATCTAACACAATGGCATTCATCAGACAGGTGTCTGCACATAGCCCACACCCTATACATGTTTCTTCTACTTTTGCCTGGTAATTCTCTTTCAAGCAAGTTTTAACGATTATTCTTGTTTTTTCACTGTCGTTCAATAAGGCGTAGGTTAAGGTCAGGAAATCTTTGGGACAGAATTTAGTTATAATTTCTGCCACTTCTATGGAATTCCAAGACAGATTTCTGCCATTTAAATAATGAGAAACGGTTGATCTATCCATTTCAAGTATTTTAGCTACTTCTTTTTGACTGAGCCCCTGTCGAATGAGCTCCACTGCTGTCAAGTATTTCAACCCTGATACTATATGTTTCGGCATTTGGACACCATGTGTGTTAATTACACTTTATTACATCTTTAATATATATATTTCTACTAAACAATAGCAGCAAACTATATATAAGGTTGTGTGATAATCACACATCCTGCTTCTGTTAATCTAAAGAATCTATCATTCAATATTAACCAGATGAATAAAAATAGCATTATGAATTGTAAAAAACATCTCTAAAAAAATAAATGGGGTTAATTAAAAGAAAAGAGACTAATGACAAATTTATAATTCGATATTTTTTTAACTTGAAAAAAATATTTAAATGATAAAAAAAATTCCATTTTAATAAAAATCCATATAAATAATCGATAAAATAATAATTAAATAATAAAAAATTCCATGATTATTAATCATACATCTTTATTCTAATAAGGAGGAGCTCTATGAAGATAGTAACGATTTCAGGAACTAAAAACACAGGAAAAACAACATTAGTTACCCTAATAGTCAGCGAACTAGTTAAAAGAGGTTACCAGGTGGGAACTATAAAACACACCCACCACGATTTCGATCTGGAGGGAAAGGACACCTTTAAACATCAAAAAGCTGGGGCAGAACTGGTAGTAGGATCAGGAGAGAACACCTTCTTTTCCATCAATGAAAAATTTGAACTGAAAAAAATTCTCAAAAAAATAAAATGTATAAAAGAACTAGATTTTGTAGTAATAGAAGGATTTAAATTCGAAAATTACCCTAAAATATCCACCACAGAAGAAAAAGATGATTTCACCATTACTAATGTAGATGTGTTCAAAATAAGTCCTGAAGAAGTAATTTCATTAGCAGATCTAATCGAGAAAAGGACTTATGGACTAATATCTGATAACGATTGCGGAAACTGCGGCTATGAAACTTGCCAGGAAATGGCTCAAAACATCATCAAAGGAAACATAACAGAAGAAAAGTGTAAGATGAAAAAATTAAACGAATTAGAACTTTTCATTGATGATAAAATGATTCCTTTAAATCCTTTTGTACAAGACATCCTAAAAAGAAGCATAATGGGCATGATAAGTACTTTGAAAACTGATAATACTGAAAACCAAGAAAAGGTGGAGTTGCTCATCAGAAATGGAAAATCAAACAAAAAATAATTCAATACAAATAGACAATTTCCAGAGGCCGGTGCTATCCCTCCGCATCTCCATAACCAACCGTTGCAACATAAACTGTTTTTACTGTCATCATGATGGCGTTATAGCCCAGAAATACGAAATGGACCCCTCAGAAATAGAAAGAATTTCCCGAGTAGCTAGAAATTTAGGAATTAAAAAGATAAGATTATCTGGTGGAGAGCCATTAATCAGAGAAGATATAATAGATATAGTAAAAAAAATATCCGCTTTAGGATTTAAAGATGTTTCATTAACTACAAATGGAACTCTTTTAGAAAACTATTCCGAAAAACTAAAGGAAACCGGCCTAAATCGAGTGAATGTTAGTTTTGACACTCTTAATCCCCAGACCTATAGATTTATTACAGAAAGTAACTATTTAGAACAGGTAAAAAGGGGAATAAAAAAGGCCGTATCAGTAGGGCTATATCCAGTCAAGGTTAACATGGTGCTAATGCGAGGACTGAACCATGAGGAAATTTGGGACATGTTTCAGTTCTGTAAAGAAAACGGAGCCATATTGCAGATAATAGAATTACTAAAAACTGAAAGCTGCCCTGACACTGATTTCTTTGATGACTATCATTATGATATAGGCATCATAGAAAACCAACTTATGAAAAAAGCAACCAATGTAAAAACCCGATCTTTCATGCAAGATCGTAAGAAGTACTTCCTGGAAGGGGGGGAAATAGAAGTGGTAAGGCCCATGGATAACACAGAGTTCTGTAAAAACTGCACTCGCCTCAGAATAACCCCAGACGGCAAATTGAAACCATGCCTACTTAGAAATGATAATCTGGTGGATCTAATAGAACCTATTAGAAGAGGAGATTCTGATGATGAACTGGAAAAACTGTTCCAGAAGGCTATCACCAATAGAGAGCCCTATTATCATAAGTGTTGAATCAGGATGGCCCTATCATCAGACCTAAGAAATATATTAAGTTGACTAACTTTCTAATAAATTATAAAAAATTAATCCCAATTTTTTTAAAAAAAATTATTTTATTTTTTAGCTAATCTTCTCAATCTTAACTGCACAGTACTTGAATTCCGGAGTTTTTGTAATGGGGTCACAGGCTGAATTGGTTAAAATATTGGTTTTTGTATTAGGTGAATGAAATGCCATGAAAACTAAACCCTCCGGGGAACTCTCAGTTATTTTAACTGGTGCCTTTACTTTACCTCGGCGAGAAATTATGTAAACCAATTCCCCATCTTCCAGTCCCAGTTTTTGGGCATCTATAGGGTTCAATTCTACTGGATCTTGATCGTATAAGTCTTTCATACCCTCTACTGCACCGGTCATAGTACTGGTGTGATAATGATAGATAATACGTCCAGTGGTGAGTACAAAGGGATAATCTTCATCTGGAAGTTCGGCTGGAGGCCTATAAGAAAGAGGTTTGAATTTGGCTTTGCCAGTTTCGGTATTAAATTCATCTTGATGTAGAATGGACGTTCCTTCATGATCTTCATGGTAACAAGGCCACTGTTTACCCTCATCCTCCAGACAATGATAGAACATCCCCCCATAAATAGGTGCCAGAGAAGCAATTTCAGCTGCTACTTCCTCAGCATGGTTAAAATTAAAACCCTGATCAACACCCATCTTCTGAGCCAGCTCCGCTATTATCTGCCAATCCGGTTTAGAATCTCCTAATGGTTCTATGGCTTTACGTACCCGCTGTACACGACGATCAGCATTAGCAAAGGTACCGTCCTTTTCAGCAAAAGAAGCACCAGGGAGTACTAAATCAGCTAATTTGGCGGTTTCAGTTAAAAAGAGATCCTGAACCACTAAAAAATCCAGTTTTTCCAATGCATTAATTATTTTGGTACTATCTGGCTCGCTGAGGACCGGGTTCTCTCCCATTATATATAAAGACTTTAAATCTTTCTTAAGGGCTGATTCTATCATTTCTGGCATTTTCATACCCATATCTTCATTTAATTCTGTTTTCCATGCCTTTTCAAACTTCTCTTTAACTTTTATATCTTTTACTTTCTGGTAACCAGGATAAACATCAGGTAAACAGCCCATATCACATGATCCCTGAACGTTATTCTGTCCGCGGATTGGATTTACTCCAGCATGTGGTTTACCAATATTACCGGTTACTAAAGCAAGATTAGAAAGTGCGAAAACATTATCCGTTCCATGGGAATGTTCAGTTATACCCAGTGAATAAAAAATTGCTGCCGGGTTAGTGGTGGCATATAAACGAGCCGCTTCTTTAATTTTATCTACTTCAACTCCGGTGATCTTTTCCACCGTGTTCAGATCAAATTCTTCCAGAGACTCTAAAAGTTCTTCATAGTTTCCACATCTACTCTGGATGAAATCAGTATCTTGCAGATCTTCATCAATTATAAATTTGATCAACCCCATTATAAGGGCTACATCGGTTCCGGGATTGTGTTGAAGGAATATATCCGCTTGCTGGGCCAGTTCTATGTCACGTGGATCAGCTACAATCAGTTTCGCCCCATTTTCCAAAGCATCCATAATTCTCATACTTAAAACAGGATAACTCTGACTTGGATTAGTCCCTATGATAAATAAACATTTAGAATCATCTATTTCATCTATAGAATTACTCATAGCTCCGCTACCAAGCGTTTCAGCTAGAGCAGCTACCGATGGAGCATGACAGGAACGGGCCGAATTGTCGATGTTGTTATTACCCATTACCATACGTGTAAATTTCTGCAAGAGATAATTATCCTCATTGGTGCAACGGGCTGAGGATATGGCTGCAAATGAATTCTCTATAATTTCTTTTTCTTTAAATTGTCTGAGTCTTCTGGCAGCGTATTCCAGGGCTTCATCCCAACTTGCTTCTACTAATTGATCATTCACCTTAATAAGGGGTTTGGTTAATCTATCACTGTGGTTTATAAACTTAAAAGCATACCTACCCTTAACACATAGGTTTCCCTGGCTTAAGGGATGTTCTGGGTCTCCTCTAGCGCTAATTACCTTTGAACCTCTTATTCCCAGATATAATCCACAACCAACCCCACAGAAGGTACAAGTGGTTTTAACTTCCCGGGTAGGTTTATTTATATCCTTAGGCACCAGAGCACCTACTGGACAGGCTTCTACACACTCCCCACAGGATACGCAGTTCGATTCTATAATGGGTCCATCGGAAAATGTGGAGATTTTTGTTTCATATCCCCGGAAACCAAAGTCAATGGCACTTACACCCAATTTATCTCGGCAGGTTCTAACACAGATCCCGCAGAGTACACATTTGTTTAAATTTCTGTTAAAAAAGGGATTGGAATCATCCTGAGGAATTTCAGAAATTGAATATCGTAAATTTTCCATTTTTTCCTCATCTATACCAAAATAGGATGTTATTTCCTGCAGTTTACACTGGTTATTTTGAGCGCAGGTTAGGCAATCTGTTTCATGATTGGCCACCAGTAAACGGGCTACTGTCAATCTTGCATTATCTAATCGATGGCTGCTGGTGGATATTTCCATACCTTCTGTTATGTGGTTTTCACAGGCGGTTATTAATCTTCCCTCATTATTTTCCACTAAACATAGTCTACAAGCTCCCATGGGTTTTAAACTTGGATTGTAACAAAGATGAGGAATATATATTCCATTACTAAGAGCTGCATGAAGTATGGTTTCGCCTTCATGGCCTTTAAGTTTTAATCCATCTATAATGAAATTGATTTCTGAATCACTCATTTATAATCCTCTTATTTCTATAATTTTTTTAGATTTTTTTGAAATTAACCTGTTAAAGATGGTGATATTCGTTTTATGGCCTTGAACTTACTGCAGGAGTCGTAGCAGGTGCCGCAACGTATGCATTTTTGCTGATTAATAGTGTGTATCTCTTTTTTTTCTCCAGTTATAGCCTGTGCTGGACATGATTTAAGGCATAACATACAACCCGTACATAAATCAGCGTCAATTACGTAAGAGATTAAATCTTTACAATCACAAGCTGGACAGGTTTTTTCTTGGATATGTGCTTGATATTCATCTTTGAAAAATTTTAATGTAGTTAAAACTGGATTAGGAGCTCCTTGTCCCAAGCCACATAATGAAGCTGATTTAATGCCATTTGCTAATTCATGAAGTAGATCTTCATCCTCTTCTAATCCTTTACCCCGAGTAATATCCGTTAATATATCCAACATTTGCTTAGTTCCCAATCTACAAGGAACACATTTACCACAGGATTCATTTTGAACGAATTCTAAAAAATAACGAGCTACATCCACCATACATGTATCTTCATCCATAACCACCAGACCACCAGATCCCATAATCGCTCCAGCACATATCAATGAGTGATAATCTATGGTGGTATCCAGAAATTTCTCCGGAAGGCATCCTCCTGATGGTCCACCTATCTGTACGGCTTTAAAACGTTTATTATCCTTTATTCCCCCCCCAATGTCATAGATAACTTCTCTTAAAGTTTTTCCGAGCGGAACCTCTATTAGGCCTGTGTTTTTTATCTGCCCGGCTAGGGAGAATGTTTTTGTTCCTTTACTTTCTTCAATTCCCTTTTTTGCGAACTCTTCAGGGCCGTGCTGCATTATAAGGGCTACGCTGGCCAGTGTTTCTACGTTATTTATAACAGTCGGTTTGCCCCATAAACCAGAAGTTGTAGGGAATGGCGGTCTTGTTCGGGGCATTCCTCTTTCTCCTTCAATTGAAGCAATTAAAGCTGTTTCCTCTCCACATACAAAGGCTCCCGCACCTTCTTTAATGTTTAGATCAAAATCAAATCCAGAATCTAGGATATTCTCTCCTAAAAGGCCATACTCCCTCATCTGGTCTAAAGCCTTTCTTAATCTTTTTAAAGCCAGCGGATACTCGGTTCTACAATAAATATATCCTTCTTTAGCCCCAATTACATATCCTGCTATTAATATACCTTCTAAAACAGAATGAGGATCACTTTCCAGAAGGGAACGGTTCATGAATGCACCAGGATCACCTTCATCAGCATTACATATGATGTATTTTATTTCAGCATCAGAATCCCTACAAAACTGCCACTTCTGCCAGGTGGGAAAGCCAGCCCCCCCTCTTCCTTTTAATCCTGATTTTTGTATCTTCTTTATTATATCATCCGTTTTTAAGTTAATTGCCTCTGAAAATCCGCTATAGCCGTCCTGGGCCAGATAATGACGGATATTAGTGGGGTCGATGAATCCGCAGTTCCGGAGAATTTTTCTAACCTGTGATTTTAATACAGGAAGTTCAAATAAAGGAGTGATTTGTGCTACATCAGATGAAATATCTTTCGAAATATATATTTCTTGAGATTCCTCAATATCCGCAAAATAGGCTAAATCCACGGTTCCTAAGGCATGTTCTAAACAGGGATCATCACCGTTGATGTAGGAATTAACCAGTTCCTTAGCGATTTCTGGTGTTAAGTCACGATAAAATATTGCAGGATTTCCTTTCTTAATAATGGTTATAATTGGTTCTGCGTAACAAAGTCCAATGCATCCCACTGATATAATTTTACATTTGATTTGTTGTTTTTGTAATTCTTCTTCTATGGTGGTTTTGATGATCTGAGCACCAGCTGAATTACCGCAAGTGGCAGATCCTATCAAAATTATGGGGGTCTGATCGGTGAATAAATCCTTATATTCATCCTTTGATTGTTTGATTAATTGATCTAAGTTCATCTATACTCCCTTATGAAGATCGATTGCTTTAAAAGTTAATATATTTAAATATAATACTATAATAAGCCTTTTTAATCCGTGCTATATATCTTTTATATTTGATTTATTCTCTTTAGAATTTTAGTTATCTTGAACTTATCTATCTATTTATTTAAAAAATATATTCCATTAAAATCATAATATATAAAGCTATAATTTATAGGGATGAGTTAAATGTCTAAAAAAATGGATAATAAAAAATTACCATCACATTATGTAAGTATAAGAGAGCGTTTTGGAGATTATGGGAAGATTTTAGCCGAGCTTGGTCAGGCTGTTAAAGATGTTGGGCCATTAGATAAAAAAACCTGTGAATTAATACAGATTGGGGCAGCTGCAACCCTTCGTTCTGAAGGAGCAGTTCACAGTCATGCTCGAAGAGCTATTGAAGCAGGTGCAACTTCTGATGAAATCTATCAATCAATAATTATACTCACCAGCACCATAGGTTTCCCTAACGTTGCTGCGGCTATATCTTGGGTGGATGACCTTTTTGAAGATTGAATTATAATCTGTAGAACATTATATCCCTTAATTTTTATCCGAATTATTCCATTTTCTAAAAGAGGTATTTAAATGTTAGAAATGATTAGAACAGTTGATGCTATGAGGGTTAATGGTAATATTTCCCCTTTATTAGAAAAAATTGTCTGTGATGAAGAAATTGAACTTTTCATCAATAAAACCGTTTCCAGAAGATTTTCTATTAGCCCCACTAATCTTAAAGAATTCGCAGTTGGATATCTCCTAGGAGAGGGATTAGCCGTTTCTGTAGATAATATAACTAATATAGATATTCAAGACCGAATGATCAATGTTGATATAGATCTTGAGGATTTTGATATTCGAAAAGAGTTAGTCGTAAGTTCTGATTGTTTTGGTGGTTGGAGAAGAAAAATTGAATTAGTTGATAACGTAGAATCGGATTTGAAAATTTCCAAAGAAGAAATATTCCGTGCTTTCGATAAATTAAAAAGCTCAGCAAAGGTTTGGCAGGAAACAGGCGGTACTCATATAGCAGGTATTGTAAATGATGATCAGTTCATTGCAATAGAAGATGTTAGTAGACATGTGGCAGTGGATAAAGTTATCGGATCTGCAGCTCTGAATAATTATGATTTTTCCAGTAGTTTTATTGTTTACAGTGGCAGGATGCCTGCAGATATGATGATTAAAATCGTCAGGATTGGAATTCCAATTATAGCATCTAATGCTGCTCCTACATCATCAGGATTCAGCGTGGCCCATGAATCGGGTGTGACCATGATAGGATTCGTCCGAGGAAATAGATTCAATGTCTACTCTCATCCGGAGCGAATAATAGTTTAAAAATAGATTTTGTGTAGATCATATATTTAATTTGGATCATAGTTCTTTTATTATCTTAAATTTTATAATTAGACTTCTTTAATTATATTATTCTAGTACGGTGTGTCTTTGTTTTAGATCATCCTCAGTTTTTCCCATGTCCACCATTAATTGGGCGATGACTCCATCCAGGAATATTAAGGTGGTTACTTCAAATAATGTTCCTAATGGGGATAAAGATTGATGTTTACCCTTGATCTGTCTGGTGATATAATTTTTTTCGTTATCGATTTTGGTTCGGCCCTTAATATGCACTGCTAAATCCGCCATTTTTCCCACTGTTGAATTTACATAGGAAGTGACTGCGATGATTTTGGCCCCCATTTTTTTGGCAATTTGGGCTGTGCTTATGATGTAACTAGTTTCACCTGAGCCTGAAATGGCTAGAAGACAGTCTTCATCCCCAATAGCTGGCGTAATGGTTTCTCCTACCACATATACCCCTATTCCCAGATGCATAAGTCTCATGGCAAATGCTTTGGCTACCAGCCCAGATCTACCCTGTCCCATTACAAAAACATTTTTACATGATGTTAAAAGCTTAAGCATTTCTTCAACACTTTTCTGGTCAAGTTCATCAGATACTGCAGCTACATTATCTATAATTTCTTCTATGGCGTCATTCAAAATCATCAATTACCACCTGTTATGGGAGCTTACATAATTTTTGATCATTATTTGTCTCTTATCTATAACTGTTATTATTTTAATATATAATAATTCAAAAGGACAGTAAAATCTAATCAGAAATTATCCAAAAATGCTATGATACGTCACAAGAATTAAAAATCACCAAATTATAAATTATAAAATAATTAAGCGACATAGTCTTTTAAATCGTTTTAAGTGTTAAAATGAAATTCAAACCTAAATTAAGCCTGGTTATTACTGATAAAATTGTGAGTTTTAGATTTTTTGAAGCTCTGGATACCATAGCCCGGACCAGATCACAGAGAGAAGCCGCTAAAGTTCTAGGAATTTCCCATGCAGTTTTAAACCGACGTATCAGAGAAACTGAGGATAATTTGAACATTAAAATTGTTATAACCACAGCTAAAGGCTCTGAAATTACTGATGATGGTTTAAAGATTCTTAAACAGTATCATTACCTTATGAAACGGCTATCTACACATGATAAACCAGTTATTTGCGGGGGATACATCTCAGCAGGTCTTTTAGAAGTTTTAACAGTTGAATTTGGATTAGATGCTCTGGTTTATCAGACTGATGATGAAAGCGCTCTTTATCTCTATGACAGAGGCATGGTGGATATCTTAACCCTGGATGATCCTGTGAAGGCTTTTATGAGGGATCTGGATTTTATTCCTTTAGCCAGGGACCATCTGGTGTTGGTATCTTCTTCTGATGAGATTATCCAGGATCTATCTGAACTTGAAGGTAAAAACTTCCTGGAAATATCTGGATCTGCACAGAGATTAGCCTGGAATACGCTGGATAATAATGAAATCAATTATAAAATAGTTAAACTTTTAAAATCCCCCTATGAAGCTTTAAAAATGGTTAAAAATAGTGATAATCTTTATACATTCATTAATAATAGTCTGACATCTGGTTGCGACCTATTAAAGGATGATACTAATCATCTTTTAACATTAGTTCTATTTGATCAGGAAAATGAGGAATTGAATGATTTAATTGAATTTATAAGGGGCCGGGGACGCAAAATAATTAAAGAATTGGGTTTCAAAAATATTTAAATGGTAATTTTTTTATTAAATAGATAATAGAAGTTGTATACAGATTCTATTTTAAATTAATTTTAAATATTTTAAAGATATAAGTTAGGAAAGGTGATTTATTGAATTATAAAAATGATTTATTAGCAATTGGGCATACCGCATTGGATTACATCATGCAGGTAAATCAATTTCCACAACCAAACTCATCCACAGCCATAACAAAAATGAAAACCCTCTATGGAGGTGCCGCAGCAAATGTAGCAGTGGTAGCTGCGAATTTAGGATTGAATTCCAGTCTGGTTTCTGCAGTAGGGGATGATTTTATTGATTCAGATTATCAGAAAAAACTGGAGAATATGGAAATAGATATCCGGGATATGATCGTGATTGAAGATGAAAAAACACCCACTGCCTTTGTGATAACCAATTATGATAATGATCAAATCAGTTATTTTTACTGGGGAGCAGCAGCATACTTCAAAAATTCAGATATACCAATTAAAACCATTGAAAACACCCGTGCAGTTCATTTAGCCACTGGAGATCCTGGTTTTAACCGTAAATGTGGCGAAAAAGCCCATGAATTAGGTAAACTAATATCATTTGACCCTGGACAGGATTTACACATGTATTCACCCGATGATCTTAGGGCAGTGTTGAAGATCAGTGATATTCTGTTTGGAAACCATCATGAAATCCATCGGATCATGGAAACTCTGGAGATCAGTATCTCTGAA
>JAJFTX010000066.1 GCA_021372715.1 Methanobacterium sp.
TTCAGACTTGTGCTCTTCCGATCTGCATATTTCGAAAATTCCCACCAATACCGCATCGGTAGGAGTACCAGAAACCGAATAAGCTTCGGTTCCATCAATTAAATTGGTGGATGTAACACGTATAGGTTCAAAAAGAGTTAATGCATGCCCTATACCGCTTTGCTGGGTTGCTGGAGCCACAATATCAATGTATCCCATATCTTCCACTGCTTTTTTTGCAGCCATTATTCCTGATGAGTTAACCCCATCGTCATTAGTAATGAGAATTCTCATATTAGCATATTTATGCCTAACCCTTCAAAAAGTTTTTGAGGATGATAAATAGGAACAGTTTTAAGTATAAATACTTTTTTTAAGAATTTTATTTTATATGATTTATCATTTCCCCATGTTTTTGCTGTGTTTTTTGCCAGTCTTCTTCACTTATTACTAATGGAATCAGTTTTGTGTTTTCATGTCCGCATTCTTCACATTTTACAATCCCTACTAATGCTTTGTATGTATTTGATCTTTAAGTGAAAAATAATCTAATTTGAATTGATGTTTTTATAAAATATATTAGGCCTATATAAATGAGGGATTAATATCTTATTTTTTGTCAAATGGTTATCTCTGCTGCTGAATATATCTCACTAAAAAAAAAGGAAGTAGTGTTGGTTAAAAAAAAATCCAACATTAAATCCAAATATTCTTTTTTGTGTGTCATTAAACTGGTCCGATATACGGACTCACCGCAACACCAACAGGATCGATACCTACGGGTATGGTGGTGGTTACCGTGTTGGTAGTGGTGTCAATAACCGAAACAAAACTACCATTACAGTCGGTTACGTATGCCCTGCTTCCATCCGGACTCACCGCAACACCTAGACTATAGCTTTCTATTCTTATGTTGGTAATGATGGAGTCGGTAGTGGTGTCAATAACCCCTACCCAATTAATGCCGTCTCTGGTTACGTAGGCTCTGGTTCCATCCGGACTCACCGCAACACCAAAAGGATAGTCTCCTACGGGTATGGTGGTGGTTACCGTGTTGGAAGTGGTATCAATAACCGAAACAAAACCATTATAGGCACTATTGGTTACGTAGGCTCTGGTTCCATCCGGACTCACCGCAACACCATAAGGATAGCCTGTGGGTATGGTGGTGGTTACCGTGTTGGTAGTGGTGTCAATAACCGAAACAGTACCACTGCCATAGTTGGCTACATAGGCTTTGGTTCCATCCGGACTCACCGCAACACCCCTAGGATTGAATCCTACGGTTATGGTGGCGATGACAGTGTTGGTAGTGGTGTCAATAACCGAAACAGTACCACTAAAATAGTTGGCTACATAGGCTCTGGTTCCATCCGGACTCACCGCAACACCAAAAGGACCATCTCCTACGGGTATGGTGGCGATGACCGTGTTGTTAGTGTTATTAATAACCGAAACACTATCACTGCCATAGTTGGCTACGTAGACTCTGTATTGGGTTGTCGTGTTGAATGTGGCGTTTATCGTGTGATTGGCTTGTACGTTGTTGAAGGTGTAGGTGTTTATTGGTCCTTGTGAGCTTCCATCCACAGTTACATCAGCGATGGTATATCCGGTGTCGGGTGTGATGGTGAAGCTTTGTGAATTGCCAGTGTAAACATTCACGTTTCCATTAGGATTGATGATTCCTCCTGTTCCTGCTGTGGCTGTAATGGTGTATGATGCTTGTGTTTTATAGATTTGGACATTATTATTTCGAATCAGATCATTAGTAGTGCTGGATACCTGCGCCCTATTCGTTAAGGATGTGCCGGTTACATCTGCCTGGAATTGTATTAGAACACTGGTACCTGCATTCAGGGTTCCTAAAGTGATGTAATGTTGGTTCCAATCCTGCCAGGCGCCATTGTTGATACTATACTGGGAGGATTTAACATCCACACCTAACATCTGATCCTGTAAAACCACATTCTGAGCAGCGCTAGGACCATTATTGGTCACCGTTAGGCTGAAATCCGCTGTTTCTCCATCACCAGACACTAAGCAGTTGGAATTGGAAACTTGTAAATCAGCATACTGAGCCGCGGAGACCGCGCCACAGCAGATAAAAGCCATAAAGAAAAGAACATTGAATAAGATCAATTGTCGTTTAATCGTTTTCACCTCCTTTTACAATTAATTACATTATGAAAGTGAGTATTGTATCACAAAATATATACCTTTACTAAAAAATATAAATAGAAAAGTTTAATAACCATAAAACTATTTTTTTGGGAAAAAACATCACATAAAACTAAATATTTTGGTTTTGAGGTAAGACATATTAGTAGAATAATTATTTAAATCTATAAATGGCATCTGCATTGTTCTACTACGTGTAACTCAATTTAAATTATTTTGTATGTAATTTTTCTACTGTAGAAAAAATCAACCGCTACTAAAAGAAAAATTTCCACCATTCCGGGGCAACCATATTACTAGTTTATTTTTATTTTAATTAAGCGGATAACTTAGAAGTTCGAACAATACATTTCTAGATATAAATTAACTGAATATAACCTACATAATACAAATTTTTATATAATACTAAATAAAATCTATAATTAATGGCTATAAATAATAGGCTCAAAGGTTAACAAAAGATCTAACAATAATAAATATTTCAAAACACAACAAAAGCCCTCTTTAAGAAACATACTCAAGTATAAAGAAATTAAACAAATATTATTAATAATAGTGTCCATAATTGAGATAGATTTAATGTTCACCTGTTATTTATAAAGGTGAGTAAATGGAGAAAAACAGATTAGTTAATTTCGTTGCCAAAGTAATGGAAGAATCCGGATTTAAGGTCTATAAGAACTTCCAAACATCTAGACACATAATAGATATCTATGGGGTTTTACCCTCTATTTTAGGAGATATTGGAATTGTAGTGGCAGTTAAAAATTACGATGAGAGATGGGAAGTCGGACTAGACGTTTTAAAGGAAATGGAGATGGTAGCTAAGACCCTGAAAGCCTCTAAGATAGTGGTGGTCAGCACTTCCTACTTCACAGACAACGCAGTTAACTATGCTGGTAGAAGAAACATTAAACTGATAGATAAAGACTCTTTAATAACTTTGGCGAAAAAATTCTCCAATCAAAGCTTCGATGAAGAAGAAGAAGAAGTGATATATGAAAAAGAAAATGAAGTAGAAGTATCATCAGAAGCAGAAGAATATGAGCCAACCCATAAATCAGGGGGTTTATCATTCCTTAGAGGATCCCGTGCCAGCCTCAATAAAAAAGGAAAGAGATCACCAGGCAATCGTTCATGGGGGCCAACCATAAAAGCTATTATAAGCAATCCTATTTCTTTGATAGTTATCGTTTTATTAGTATCCTCTCTAATTACTTATCTGGTCAGTTTAAACGATGAAAACACTGCATTGGTTGGTGTAACTAAAATTTTATCTTCAGCAATTCTTTCATACGGTCTAGTGTTATTTTTTGAAAGGAAATTAATGGCAATGTTAATTAAAGGGACTACCGTGTTCTTCGTGTCCCTTATAATCTATGTTATCCTGATTTTAATACTATAATATCAGCCAACTATTTTTTTTAATTTTAATATCCGATTATTAGATTTATATAAATCAGTAACACGGTGATGCATTTTTTCCTTCCATATCGGTTAATATGGTTACGGTGTAGATAAGCGGTGATATTTCTGTTCCTGTGTTTTTTAACTGATGGTATTCTCGAGGTTCTATAAAAATCGCGTCTCCTGAACCTATCGGAATTTCATCAACTCCTTCTCCTTTTATGATGCCTTTACCTTCTAAGAAAAAACATTTCATGTTCTTCCTGATGACAATGCATTAAAGTATGGCCTCCAGGGCCTATTTCCATTAACCTCATAGCATTTGGGACAAACTTCCTCGAGGTGAATATGAATCTCGCATTCATTTTTGTGAATCCTTTCCTAATTTATGGGAGGGACAGGCACATCCTCTAATTTTTTTTAATATCACAGTAAAGTATTCTAATTTAATTGTAAAAAAATATTTTCCATAGAAAATATGAAGATGGGCCGGAGGAGATTCGAACTCCTGATCACCTCGGTGTGAGCGAGGTATCATACCCCTAGACCACCGGCCCATTCTTATATACTATAATATTGTAATATGAATTATCAAAAAAAATTATTTTCAAAATGGGCCGGAGGAGATTCGAACTCCTGATCACCTCGTTGTAAGCGAGGTATCATACCCCTAGACCACCGGCCCCTAAGGTATTTTGAGTATGACAAACTGTCTATATAAATCTTCTGATTAATTTATATATTCAATTAAATTTTATGGTAAAATCTTATTATATACCATTACCATTTAATTATCTAGTAAATGATTTAATAGTTAATTATGGTCCGATTATTCAGGAGCCTCCAGATCAAGTTTAAATGAATAATAATGGTAAAAATTGGTTTTAAAGTGAAATAAAACTATATAAGAGGTATGATTATGGTTTTTGATGAGAAGGGGAAAATATGGTTCAATGGAGAATTTGTTGCTTGGAAAGATGCTAATATTCATGTTCTATCCCATGTGGTGCATTACGGTTCCAGTGTGTTTGAAGGTATAAGATGCTATAAGACCAAGAACGGACCGGCAGTGTTCCGTTTGCAAGACCATGTTAAAAGATTATTTAACTCCGGTAAGATTTATCGTATGAACATCCCCTATACTCAGGAACAAATAGTTCAAGCTATCCTGGAGACCATTCGAGAAAATGAACTAGAAGATTGTTATATTAGACCCATCGTACTTAGAGGTTATAAAGAGTTGGGAGTTATTCCATTAAAATGTCCTCTTACTACAGTTATCGCTGCATGGAAATGGGGAAAATACTTAGGAGAAGATGCCATTGAAAATGGTGTTGAAGTAGGGGTTTCCACCTGGCGCCGTATGGCACCCAATACTCTACCCAATATGGCCAAGGCTGGTGCAAATTATATGAATTCACAACTGGCTAAAATGGAATCTGTACATAATAATTTTGACGAAGCAATAATGCTAGATTATCAGGGAAGTGTCAGTGAAGGTACCGGAGAAAACATCTTCCTGGTTAAAGATGACATTCTATACACACCACATTCCTCCCTATCACTACTATCCGGAATAACCCGTGACTCTGTGATAAAAATGGCGGATGACTTGGGAATCTCAGTTAAAGAAGAGACTATACCTCGAGAAATGCTTTATCTAGCCGATGAACTCTTCCTTACTGGAACAGCTGCAGAAATAACCCCGGTTAGATCTGTGGATGGAATAACCATCGGAGAAGGAAAACGCGGTCCCATCACCACCCAATTACAGGATAAATTCTTCAGTATAGTGGAAGGTGCAGTAGAAGATCGGTACCACTGGCTGACCCATTTAAATAAGGAAAGATATTAAGGTTTATAAATGTCACCATATCGTTATAAAAACCTT
>JAJFTX010000072.1 GCA_021372715.1 Methanobacterium sp.
GAACGCCAGAATAATTCAGATATAAAAATAGATATCATAAACCCCACCACTGGCGAAGACATCTCCAAAAACACAGAAATTATGCAATATTTATCTGATAACTCATTGACTCACAATATCATCGATGCTGCAAAAAAAGGAACCCCCGTAGTTAGATTAGGAGACGGATCCCAACCCAGAGTAATGATCACTGCTGGAGTTCATGGAAATGAACTACCGCCCCAAATTGCTTCCTTAAAAATTATTGAAGAGTTAAAGGGAATAGAATTAAATGGAACAATTTACATAATCCCCTTCATTGCACCTCGAGCAACTGCAGAGAACAGTAAACTTTTTAATGGCGAAAATTTGAATTTAGTGGCAGATTCTCCGGAAAGTGCAACTAACAAGGTCTTTAAATATGCTGAAAAACAAGGGATCAGATCATTGGGTGATTATCATAGTACCTCTACTCATCCAGCTGAAGATTCAGTAATCTACTACACCAGTATTAAAAGCTCTAGTATAGCCGTATTTGTGAATAAAAAATCTAATTCAAGACTTCTGACCCATATCATCAATCCAGGAACATTGATCACTGTATGTAACAGCAATAAAATCCCCACCATAATCTGCGAAGCTGAATCACCAGATGGAATAGCATCCCCGGACACAATAGAAGTAGCTATGAAACAAATGAAAGCTTTTTTAGAATATCATCGCATCATAGGATAAACAGATGATGTAATCCTTATTAAAATGAAAAATAAAAATTAAGAATTTAGTAAAGATAAATCTAAATCTTTTTAATAAAAGAAAAGGTGAAAATTTACTAAAAACAACCTATTCCATACTTATTAAAGCATTTACCACACAACCGATGTTTTCACCATTCAAACCAACTATTACTTCATCTGGTTGTATGTCTGCATATTTACGGGAGCCACTGCATCCTAAGGTAATGTTTGGTCTTTTTCTGGTGAAGGGACCAGCCACTGCATCGGCACAGATGGACTGTATACCTGCAAAGTCAGCTTCTACCCTACCACCTAAAGTATAAACCAGGGCCTGAGCCAATTTCATTGCCTGAGTAGGGGTGCATATCAATACTATAACATCCGGATCAAATGTTGCCTTCTCTAAAGGCGCATAAATTAAAGCATACATCATTTTCTCTATTTTTGGAATTTCATCCATGGTCCTTTTAGCCGATCCTAGGCTGGAAAATCTTCCCAGACTCTGATACATCTCACCAGTTTTCACCTTTTCCGGAGCATCGATTAACCCCAGAGCAGCGGCACCTCCTTTACAAGCCTGCTCCTCACCGGTTGCATAGAAAATGTCACCATGACTGGCTTTTTGTACCAGTTCACAATGCCGGGCACTGCCGTCAAATTTTTTTATATCTTCAGGAATATCTTCTGGTCTTAAAACAAATTTTACAGCTACTGGAGATTTAGTTAAATCTAAATTTTCCTTTATCTCCCTAGAAATCATATCATAACCATTTACATCACAAGAGCTATCTGTCATGTTAATTCACCAAATTTTATTTTATTTCTCAAATTATTTAATAGTTGAGAATTTTTTTATA
>JAJFTX010000082.1 GCA_021372715.1 Methanobacterium sp.
AACCTTCTTCAGCAGTTGCGGATATTGATGATGCAGTTTCAAAAAGGCATGTTCAAGGAACAGACCAGGGATTAGATACTGGCGGAGCAAATGCTGTTACTGCTGCTCAAGCAAAAGCTGGTTATACACATTCTGGAGTAACTGGTAATCCTCATGGTACAGTCGCAGATGAAATCAATACCACTGATTCTGGAAAAACAGTTCAGGAAAAAATAGATGATATAGAAACTTTAGCTACTCATTCTAATAGAACAATTCTTAATAATATTCAAGAAGCTTTAACTACGGTTTTAAAAGCTGCGTATGATGGTGCTGTTTCCTTATCTCACGCATTACACGCAGATGACCAAACAGCAGATACTGTACCAACAGAAGATTCAGGAGTATCTGTTCAGGATGCTTTAAATACTTTGGAAGGAAATTCACATGCAGTTTCTGTACAGTTTAATAAAGCGACAGCAGCAGAAATTTCTGGATTAACTGATAAAGCAACTCTAGTAGATGCTGATGTTATTTTGGGAGAAGATTCAGCAGCAGGAACAGCTTTTTCCAAAATAAAAATAACATGGTCAAATTTAAAAGCAACTTTAAAATCCTATTTTGATACCATATACACGAGAGAAGTAATTCTTAAGATTCTTGCCGACGGAGATTCTTTAGTTACAGGAACAGGATTAATGTATTTTACAGTTCCGAGTGTTTTAAATAATATGAATATTGTAGAAGTTGCTGCTCACGTTTATACAGTTTCATCTTCAGGACTTCCAACGATAGATATATACAATAATACGACATCACATGATATTTTATCCACATATATAACCATAAATGAGTCTGCCAAAGATTCGATGAACGCTACTACACCAGCAGTAATAAATTCATCGTATAAAGCGGTATCTACAGGAGATGAAATAAGAATAGATGTTTCTATTGCTGGAACAGGAACAAAAGGATTAGAGGTTAGAATAAAATTTCAATCATAATGAAGGATAAAAAATAATGAGTCAAACATTGATAGATTATATGGAATATTCCACAGATGCATTGGCTCAAGCAGCTTATGCAAACGACACTACTTTAGTTACAGTAGTTAAGTCTACAGCAGAATCATCTACCTGGACTGTTCCTACTGGAGTTTACTCTATTACAGTCCAATGTTGGGGCGGTGGTGCTTCTGGTGGCGGAACAAATAATGCTTTTGTATATTCAGGTGGCGGTGGTGGGGGAGGTGGAGCTTATTCTATAAGAACATTTGCAGTAACTCCAGGGGATGTCATTTCTTATGTAGTAGCAGCTTCTGTTGCTGGAGTTTCGGCAGCGAACGGGAATAATGGTAACACTACATATTTTAAATCAAACGATTCTTCGGGTTGTGTTGCTGTTGGGGGTAGTTATGGGGCATACCTCTCCAATGGTGCTGGTGCTGGCGGGAAAGGCGGTCTTGCATCCTCTTGTTATGGGGATTTAAAATATTCTGGTGGGGATGGGGGAACTGGGACTAACCCTAATAGCTCAGGTGGCGGTGGTGGGGGTGCTGGTAGCACTGGTGCAGGAGGAAGTGCATCAGGAGGGACAAAAGGAACAGGGACTTCATATGGTGGTGGGGATGGCGGTGCAGGGATTACTTCTGGAAGTAGTAACGGAAATACAGGAAGTAATTATGGCGGTGGTGGGGGTGGAGGTAGAGCTTCGGGTAGTGCAGGGGTTAAAGCTGGTGGAACTGGTGCTCAGGGGCTAATACAGATAAATTATTTCCCACTTCAATCTTTTTCAGAAGCCACTATAAAAACACAAGGTAGTTATTCTTTAAAAGCCAGTGCAGTTGTTACCAGCTCTTTAAATAAAACATTAACAAGAACTATTGCGTCTCCTATAGATTTATCTTCTATGAGTTCAATAAGTTTTGATATATATGCATTGAGAACAGGAGCAAATATAAAAATAGGGATAAAAGATTCGGGTGGAACTATAACGGAAATCACTCCGTCAGTAATTACATCAAATTCATGGCAAACCATTACTTGGGATATTTCAGCAGTTAGTAATGTTAATAAGGATGCAATAGATTCGATTATAATTACAGTAGTTAACGCAGATAGTGATAATTTATTCTACATTGATAATATGTACGCTTATAAAAAATCTTTTGTTCCTAAAGTAATAATATTATAGAAAGATTAAATTTATAATATAAGAATAGGAGTTTATAATGGCAGATGCAATGGGTGGATTTTTTGGAACATTTATAAAATATTTATATAGTACAGGGGATATTTCTATTCCTTCAGAATATCATGATAGATGTACAAAAATTAGAGATATGTTGGATAATGATATTTCTGGAACTATAAATACTGTTTTAGATTATGCGATTAATTCTTCCTCAGAAGCTAAATACAGAATAGAATGTTCTCAATCTACTCTTCAAAATTTATTGAATCTTTGGCTTGGGGATATTAATATTAACATTAAAGGAATCCCTACAGGTTTGTCGGCTCTTTCTAAAGAATATTTTAAAGAAAGATGGGAAGGTTCTTCTTTTTGTATTTTAAAAGTTGAAGATTGGGAAAAAATTACAGTAGATAATGTAACGATAGAAGTACCCACGACATTATATTTTGTAAATGGTAGTTCTATTTATGTGGTTAGAAAAAATTCAAAAAATTATAAATTAGGGTCTGATAAGTATTATTTAGATTCTGAACATAAAACAGAATTAATAACTGATGATGAAAAACAAATAATAATCCAGAAACCTTATAATCGTTGGTTTGACGAATATTCAACTCCTTATTTGATAAGAAAAGGTGTATTAAAAAATTGGTTAGGAATGAAAACTTTACAAGATAAATCTGATGAAGTTATTTCTAAGATTTTACCTTATTTATTTTTAATTACTAAAGGTACTCCAGAATTATTTAAGGAAGGAGTCGATTATTCGGATGAGGAATTAACAAATTTAACTGAAAACTTTAAATCAGAAGTTGAAAAATATAAAAATCAAAAAGGAAAAACACCAACCAATGCAATTCCTTTCGATACCAAATATGAACATTTAATTCCTGATATTAGTAAAGTTTTAAAAGAAGAATTATATAGGCAGGGTTATCGTTCAATTTTAGCAGGATTAGGATTTATTGATATGTTAGAAATTTCACCTTCTCGACAAGAAACTAGAATGAATCCAAAAGCATTTATTTCAGAAATAAATGATGGAGTTTCTGGATTTAAATCTATGTTATTAGAAGTTATTGGATTAATAGAATTAAGAAATAAAAAATCACATGAAAAATTATTTTCTGATAAAGGAAAATTAATAATTGTTAATTCTCCTTTAAGAATAAATGTTGAACAAATTTTAGATGCTCTTAGGTCTGGATATGATAGAGGAGTAGCATCTATTGAATCTTATCAGGAAATATTAGGATTAGACCCAACTACTGAAAAAGAAAGACGTATAAAAGAATTAGAAAATGGTGATGAAGATACATTCTTCCCTCATGTTATTAATAATGTTGAAAAAGATGTAGCTCCAGATAAAGTTAGTCCAGCAAAACCTAGAAAAGAAAAAAATGAAAATCAAGATAAATTAAAAAATACACCAGAAGGAAATACAAAAACTGCTGAATTAGAAGAAAATTGTACATTCGCTCCATGTAAAAAATGTGGAGCTTTGGTTGGATGGATTTATTTACCAGAATCAGGAATGGGTTATTTAAATTGTCCATTTTGTAAAGAACCAAATACTCAAAAAGATAATGAAGAAATGAGTAAAAAACTCAAAAAAGCAACTACGGAAAAAAATTTAGAAATAGCTCCTTATGATAAATCTAATCCTCCAGAATTTTTGAAAAAATATCCCGAAGGAGCAAGAGAAGCATTTATAAGTACATTTAATGATGTTTATGAAAAAACAGATGGAGACGAATCAAAAGCGTTTCCTATAGCATGGAATTCATTAAAGAGATGGATGAAGAAAAATGGTTATCATAAAGAAGGTAAAGAATGGGTAAAGTCAGAGGAGACTAAATAATGGAAAATAAAAATCTTATAGCTCAAGCATTGTTAGATATAGCTAGAAATTCAGAAACTACATTTATCGAAGTCTCTGAAGATAAAGAATTAATTGACACTGCTAAAAAATTAGGGTTATTGGTTCCTTCTCCTGATTTATCAGTATTTAAAACAGTCTATGCTGAAATTGATAAAGTAAATTTGAATGGTATAGTTCTTCCAAAAGAAGCTGTAATGAAAGGACTACCTACATTAATAGGTAAGCAGATTAATTGGGAACATGATGGTGCTGGTAGAGTTTGTGGTTATATAATTGATGCCAAAATTAATGAAGATAAAATTGAAATAATTGGTGTAATTTTTAAATCATTATTTCCAGAAGAGATGGATGAAGTAAAAGTTAAATTTGAGAAAAAAACTTTAGCTGTTTCTTTTGAAATTTGGAATGTTAATCCAGCAGACGGAACTTCTGTAGTTCATAACTTGGAAAATGGTTTTAGGGCAATCGACCCAATTACATTTCATGGTTGTGGATTACTTTTGGTTCATCCGCCAGCATGTCCAAAAGCAAAAGTTTATAAATTAGTAGCAGCATTAAAAGCAGAAGATACAAAAACATTTGAAGAGAATTTAGTTTGTGCAAGTATGGCTATAGAAGAGCCTAAATGCAAAAACTGCGGAACTTGTACATGCGACCAAGAAAAGGAGGTAAA
>JAJFTX010000089.1 GCA_021372715.1 Methanobacterium sp.
TTCTGGGATTCGAGGCAATCGAAATATCCGATGGGACGATAGATATAATTCCTGATGATCGGGAGAAATTAATTCAGAAAGTGAAAGATGAAGGATTAATGGTCATAACTGAAGTAGGGAAGAAGGATCCTGCTAAAGACAGCCAATATAAAACAGAGGACAGAGTGGATTTAATAAATTTCGATATAAATGCCGGTGCTGACAAGGTTCTTATCGAAGCCAGGGAAGGGGGGAAAGGCATTGGTATTTATGATAAGAACGGAAAAGTTAAAGAAAAAGATCTAAACATATTAATAGAAAATATAAATACTGAAAAAATTATCTGGGAAGCTCCACAGAAAGATCAACAAGCATACCTAATACTGAAATTCGGAGCCAATGTAAACCTGGGAAACATCCCACCAGAAGAAGTAACAGCTCTGGAGACCATGAGACAGGGACTGAGAGGAGACACTTTAGGAAAGGTGAACATCTGATGATAGATAACATAACCATACTTGGTGGCTATGATAAAAACGGCGATAAAGAGCCTGTTGAAGAAGTGACCATCAAAAAGGGGGAAATATTTGGGGTAGTAGGTCCAACTGGTAGTGGAAAAAGTTCATTAATTGGTGATATAGAACAGTTAGCCCAAGAAGACACCTTCTCCAAGAGAAAAATACTGGTCAATGGAAAAGAACCCACCTATGAAGATCGGACCAATCCCCGGAAGAAGATGGTAGCCCAACTATCCCAGAACATGAATTTCCTAGCAGATATGAGTGTTGGGGATTTCCTTAACCTGCACGCTAAATGCAGAGGAGCAAGCAAAGTATGTGTAAACAAAGTGGTTAATCTGGCCAACACTCTCACTGGTGAACCAATAAAACAGGAACACGAACTGACTATATTGAGCGGAGGCCAATCTAGAGCCCTCATGGTGGCTGATGTGGCTATAATCAGCGATTCACCCATTGTACTCATTGATGAAATTGAAAATGCGGGTATAAGAAAACATGATGCACTTGAAGTGCTGGCAGGCCATGGAAAAATAGTAATGGTAGTAACCCATGACCCTGTGCTGGCCTTGATGACCGATAAAAGAATAGTCATGAAGAAAGGTGGAATGCAGCAGGTAGTAAGCACCAGTCCTGAAGAAAAGGCATTATCTCAGAAACTGAATAAAATAGATGAGGTAATGCTGAGTTTAAGAGACCAAGTCCGTAATGGCGAGGTAATTGGGAACTTTCAAATGGACTTTGGTATTTAATCAGTATATAATGATGAAATTCTTTTTTACTATGAGAATAAATTCAAATTATTTGACATGAAAATTCGTATAATCGTAGAGGAACTAAAATTATGAGTAATGAAGATAAAGTACAATATGAAAAGAAATTAATGAAGAAGCTGGAGATTACTAAAGAATATAAAGAATGGCAGGAATCATTATTTGCTATTATTGGATTTATTTCTAAAGAAATTGATGATGATAACTTATTAAAGGAATTGATGGCAGATCATCTTAATAACAGCGTCCAATTACAAATAGGATTAGAGAAAGCAAAATATTACACCAGCAAAGAAGAACAAGAGCAGTGGTTTTTGGACGGACAATAATCTTTTGATTATTATATTAAATTATTAAATTAAAAAAAAAATATAATAAAATAATATAACATTAAAATCAATCCTATTAGAAAAAAAATATGATGTTGATCTTATGAGAATGGTTATCGTAGCAGGGACTCCTGGTTCTGGTAAAACAGCGGTTTTAATACACGCACTCCGAAGCCTTAATGAGAGAAACCTGAAATCATCGGTGGTTAAAATAGATTGTTTGTATACAGATGATGATCAGAAATTCTCAAAAATAGGTGTACCAACCAAGATAGGGCTTTCCATGGACATGTGTCCTGATCATTATGCCATATATAATTTGGAGGAGATGATTAGCTGGGCCCAGGAGAATGAATCAGATTTCCTGGTAGTGGAAACAGCAGGGCTGTGCCATCGATGTGCTCCTTTTACCATGAACTCCCTGGGAGTATGTGTGATAGATGCTACCAGCGGACCCAACACACCCCTGAAGGTCGGGCCCTTCCTTAGCACATCAGATATAGCTGTGATAACTAAGGGGGACATGATTTCACAGGCAGAAAGGGAGATATTCCGGGAGAGAGTTCTGGAAGTCAATCCCAACTGTAAGATCATAGAGGCCAATGGTCTAAGCGGCCAGGGTTGTATTGAACTGGCAGAAGAGATGTTAATATCCAAAGAAGTATCACTGGATGAGGAAAAACTAAGACACTCCGCTCCCTTAGCAGTCTGTACACTATGTGTAGGGGAGACTAAGGTAAATAAAAAGTATCATCGGGGAATCCTCAGACGTATTGATGGATTTCAAAGTTACCAGGGAGAATAATTTAATTTATTCAAGCTAAGGTTGTTATTTATGGCTAATATAGGGAATGGGGATAAACCTGATTATTCCATTAGGGTTAAGGAATTACTTCCTGGTTTTAACTGTGGAATCTGTGGTTACGCTCGTTGCGATGAATTTGCAAGTGCACTATTAAAGAAATGGACTCAACTTGAAAAATGTAGATTCCTCATGCAGGAGATATTTGAGGAAAATAGGGAAGAATTAGAGGGAATATTAAGACATGAAAAGATAATACCTGAAGAAGAAAAATTTGTAGGTCTTTTAGATGGTTACCAGGCAGATTTAATTTTAAAACCCCTTCCTGGTGAAGAATCCTGCCGAGAAGTACTCTATCCCTTTACTAACACCGAACTGAATAAGGGGGATATAATAAAATACAGACCTTTAGGATGCCCCATAATACATTTTGCCCGTATTTTAAGCGAAGATAATGGTCTGATAACGGTTCATATTGTGGGGCCCTGTCACAGGCTGGATGAGGAAGCAGAATTCGAGTATCTGGATATTGGACTATGTATGGTGGGAGGATTTGAAGGTGTGGTACAGGGAAAAATACCAGATGTTGGGGAAACTGTGAGATTTTTACCAGGCCACTGTATGATGCAGAAGGTGCATTCAGGGGTGGTTGTGCAGGTTGAAGGGAGAAAGATCATATTGGAAGGAATTGACTTGAAAGTATGGGCACCGCCAATAAAAGGATAGATTTAATTCGAATTTTTTTATTTTTAAATAATCTTATAGTTCTTTGATCATTATGAGTTCTGTAAATACAGTATCAATACAGGAATCAGAAGATTTCAATTCAAGATCTAAAAATTACATTACCATCCCTGTAAAAACGGATTATATCAAACCTGGTGAATCCTATCAATCAATAATTGAAGAATCTGGTGAATTATTGGAGGATGGCGATTATCTGGTAATATCTGAAACGCCAATAGCCACCTCACAGAACAGATTGGTTGATGAATCTTCCTTTAAACCTTCTTTAATTTCTATCTTATTAGCTGATGTATGGTCTAAGTATATTTGGGGGTATATTTTAGGGCCATTATTTCGAATAAAGAGAAGAACCATAAAAAATCTTAGAAAACTACCTAGGGAAGCAAGATCACATAAAAAATTGATATTACAGTATTATGGTTTAAAACATGCACTTAAACCAGCATCTGAGGCAGGGGTTGATTTGAGCAACGTCCCCGGATCCTTCGTATGTCTTTTACCTGAGGATCCTCAGGATGTGGTTCAAGATATCCAGCAAAAAATAAAATCAAATTACCATAAGGATGTTTCTGTGATGATCATAGATACAGATGCAACCTATCAACTAGGTGGAATGATATTCACTTCTATTCCCCTAGCCATGCCCGGTATTAAAAAGAATTTAGGAGTTTTTGCTTATCTTTTAGGAAGATGGGGGAAGATTAAGGGCCCAACGCCTTTAGCAGTTTCCAATAATAAAAATGTGGATGAAATTATAAGAATAGCAAAAAAAGCAGAAGATTATCACCAGAAACAGGATCATAATCTAGAGACGGTTTATGATATGAAAAATACATTTCATAAAGATATTACTGAAGTTACTATAGAAATGCTGCAATCTATAGAGCACATGCCTGCTGTTATAGTGAGAGAGATAGTTTAAGATTACTGTTGGTAATTGCTGACATGCTGATAATTGTTTTTCGAAAAAATATAAATACTATCTAATGGATATTAGTAAGTGTAATCAGAAAATATTTTTGATTATAATAATAATTTCGTTAAAAATTCACTTTTTAACCGATTTAAATTCAAATTTTGAATTAATTATGATGTTAATCATAAAATAGATTGAAACCAATATCAGTATAATAAAACTAAACCACAAATAACCATTTATGTCTTAACAAGGGAGGAAATTAATGTTTAACGACGCAGCGATACAGGAAATTCTTACCAGCATAACCAACGATGACGAAAATAGTTTTTCCATCATCAAATGCATGATGCAGGGTAAAACCACCGATGAAGAAATTGCAGAAGATACGGAAATTCGACTGAACATCGTACGAAGGGTACTTTACAAACTCTATGATGCAGGAATTGCCAGTTACAAAAGAAGCAAAGACCCGGAAACCCAATGGTATACTTATAACTGGAAATTCGAAGAGAAAAAAGTGTTCGAAATTTTAGATGAAAAATATGAAAAAATTTCTCAAGAACTCAATGAATCACTGATCTATGAAGAAGAAAATATGTTTTTTGTCTGCCAACTTAATGGGCATCGATACAATTTCGAGGAAGCCTCTGAGAGTAACTTCACCTGTGGTGAATGTGGAGCTCCCCTTGAATATCAGGATAACTCCGCTATTATTTCAGAATTAAAAGAATTAAAAGAAAGAATGAATTAAATAATTATCAGTTTTTTTTAATTAAATTTAAGAGGGTAATATTTGAATCTAAAACTATTAAAAGATTTAAATTGTTCCCCTTACATCATAGAACATTCAAATGCTGTTCTAAATAAAGCCCAGACTATATCGGATCATCACGATGTAAACAGGGAGTTAATTAATGCAGGGGCTCTTTTGCACGATGTGGGAAGGTTAAAGACCCAAGGTATCCGTCATGGTATAGAAGGTGCCAAAATATTACAGGAACAAGGTTTTCCCCAGCAAGTAGCCAGAATTGCTGAAGTACACATTGGCGCAGGAATAACTGAAGAAGAGGCAGTTATATTAGGTTTACCACCTAAAGATTATATGCCCGTAACTTTGGAAGAAAAAATCGTAGCACACGCTGATAATCTAATCCATGGTACTCGTGAAGTTTCCCTGGATTTTGTAATAGAAAAATGGAGAAATAAGATGGGACATGATCATTCTTCCATTCAACGACTCCGGAAACTCCATGAGGAACTCCTCTAAATAAGATGATAATCTCTTTTTATAGTTTCGATATCATAATAATCATAAACTGAAATTATTAATAAAGAGGCTAACATGGCAAAGGGAGTAATAATATTCACAGGACCTTCCTTACATCCGGATGAAGCTAAAAAGATTTTAGATGCTGATTATCGCCCTCCGGTTGGGAGAGGAGATGTTTTAATTGCATTACAGGATAAGCCAGATATAATAGGAATTATTGACGGAGTATTCCACCAGAAACCAGCAGTAGCTCATAAAGAAATATTAAAAGCCCTGGATCAGGGGGTTAAATTTGTGGGAGGTTCCAGCATGGGAGCTCTCCGCGCTTCTGAACTGGATGATTTTGGAATGATTGGAGTAGGAAAGGTCTATGAATCATATAAAAATGGTGAAATAGAATCAGATGATGATGTTGCTGTGGTTTTTAACCCGCAGACTTCAGAATTACTTTCTCAACCACTGATCAGTATGACTTATAACTTCAATAGGGCATTTGATGAGGGCATAATATCATCAGAAGAGTTAAAAAACTTAAATGAAACTGCAAAATCAATATATTATCCTAAAAGAACCTATAAAAAAGTTTTAAAAGATTCTAATATTGATTTAACCAAAAAAAATAGATTAATAGAATTTTTAGAACAAAAGGGTAAGGATATAAAGAGAGAAGACGCATTATTGGTTTTAAAGTGCATAGAATCGCTTTTATAATCAATTACAGTTATAAATTTTTTTATTAACGGGATGGATTGAATTGGAAATAGAAGACAAACTGGAAAAAATCAGGATCTATTTAAAGTATAAAAGGATAGTTGTAGCATTTTCCGGAGGAGCAGATAGCACTTTACTGGCAAAACTG